>JAYTXO010000087.1:0-4597 GCA_043742905.1 Microbacteriaceae bacterium
TTCCAGGCACCATCCGAGGTAATCCTTCGACTTATCCGCCGGTTTCGCGATCACCGAACCTCGCGCGGATCTGTTCGCTCTCGCTGAACAGTCAGGCACTGCATTCGGTCAGGCTAGGCTCGAAGTTGTGAAGGTAGCCCGGTTCAGCATGCCCGGCGACGACCCGCGTTTCGCCATCGTCGACACCGACTCTGAGAGCGGCTTGCAGGAACTCGTGGTCCTCGCCGGAGATCCGATGTTCGCCGGGTACCACCCGACGGGGGAGCGCGTGCCGCTCGCCGACGTGAAGCTACTAGCGCCTGTCATCCCGCGCTCGAAGGTGGTGTGCGTCGGTTTGAACTACGCCGAGCACGCCAAAGATATGGCCGCCAATATCGACGCGCCCAACAACCCGCTGATCTTCTTGAAGCCGAACACCGCGGTGATCGGACCCGGTGACGCGATCCAGATTCCGCCGGTTGAGGGGCGGATCACGCACGAGTCCGAACTCGTGGTGGTGATCGGCAAGATCGCCAAGCAAGTGCCGATCGAACGCTGGGCGGACTATGTTTTCGGCTATACGGTCGGCAACGACGTGTCGGCGCGCGACCAGATGTTCGCCGATGGGCAATGGGCGCGCGCGAAGGGCTACGACACCTTCGCTCCGATCGGCCCGTGGATCGAGACCGAGCTCGACCCGAGCAACCTCGAGATCTCGAGCACGGTCGACGGTGAACCGCGACGTCACGGCAACACAAAGGACCTGCTGCACGGCATCCCTGAACTGATTGCGTACATCACGGATGTCTGGACGATGCTTCCTGGCGACATCATCATGACCGGCACACCGGCCGGTCTGGGCGGGTTCGTGCACGGGCAGACCGTGGAGATCACGATTGAGGGCATTGGCACCCTGAGCAACCCGGCGCGCAACCGCGACGGCGCACCGACGGTGTGAGTCGGCAAGCGTGAGCGCTGCGCCAACCCCCGAGGCGGGCTCCCGCCGGTTCGCCTGGCTGCCGGGGATCGCGGTGAGCGCGGTCGGTGCATCGGCGGGGTTCGGCATCCACGCGCTGTTTCCCGTGGTGCCCTGGCTGACGGCAGCGATTGTTCTCGGTGTGATCGTCGGCTCGATCGGTCCCGCTCGCCCGGCGCTTGACGGCGCGCTGAAACCGGGGCTCGCGCAGTCATCCCGACACCTGCTGCGGATCGGCATCGTCGTGCTCGGCCTCAAGCTGAGCCTCGGCGACATCGCGAAGCTGGGCTGGCTCGCCGTGGTGGCAATCGTTTCACTGGTCGTCATCAGCTTCGTGCTCACCTGGGCGATTGCGCGAGCTCTGAAGCTGCCGGGTGACGAGCCGGTGCTGATGGCCGCTGGGTTCTCGATCTGCGGGGTGAGTGCCGTTGGGGCGATGAGCGCGGCGCGGGGCAGCGACCCGAATGACACCGGCACGCCGACGGCGCTGGTGACCCTCTACGGCACCGCAGCAATCGCGGTGCTGCCCGCGCTGGCCGTGCCGCTCGGGCTCGGATCCGCGACGTTCGGACACTGGGTGGGTGCGAGCGTCCATGACGTGGGCCAGGTGGTGGCCACCGCGGGAACAGCCGGTGCTGCGGCGCTCGCCGTCGCGATCGTGGTGAAGCTGACCCGCGTTCTGATGCTCGCGCCGATGGTGGCGGTCACCTCGATCTCGACGCGGCGTCGGATCGCGCGGCAGGCCACCCCGGTCGACGGCTCGGTCGCGCCCACCCGGCGAACGCCGATTGTCCCGCTGTTCATTGTCGGCTTCGTCGCGCTGGTGCTGGTGCGCACATTCGTTCCTCTTCCGGATGCTGTACTCACCACCGCCGACATCGTCCAGTCAGCGCTGTTGGCAGCCGCGCTGTTCGCGATCGGCGCGTCGCTCCGGCTCGAGCGCCTTCTCCGGTCGGGACCGCGCGCCCTGCTCGCGGGCGCTCTGAGTTGGATCGCGATCCTGGCCCTGGCGCTCCTTGCCTCCCTGCTCACATGAGCAAGATCCACTAGACAGTGCCACTATCGATAGTCAAACTATCGACCATGAAGGTGAGTGAGCTCAGCGAACGCAGTGATGTCAGCATCGCGTCAATCAAGTTCTACCTGCGCGAGCGGCTGCTGTTTGCCGGAACCGCGACCAGCGCCACCCGGTCCGACTATGACGAGACACATCTCGCTCGCCTGCGTCTGATCCGCGCCCTGATCGAGGTCGGAGGCCTCTCCGTCGCAGCCGCACGCGGGGTGCTCGCCGCCATCGACGACGGCGCGATGCCGATCGTTGAAGTTTTCGGGATCGCCCAGCGCGCGGCGTCCGTGGCGCTGACGTCTAGCGCCCAGCCGAGCGCCCAGCCGAGCGCGGAGTCGCTTGAGCGGGTGGACAGACTCAAGTCGGAGCGTGGCTGGCAGACCTCCGAACTCAACCCCGGTGCCTCGATAACGGCGCGCGTGCTCGACACGTTCGCCGCTATCGGGCGTGACGATCTGCTCGCACTGCTCCCCGGCTACGCCGCCGCGGCCGAGATGGTCGCGCACGGTGACCTCGCCGCCGTGACGGCGTCCGGTCCGGATCGCCGGCCGATGGTCGAGACCGTAGTCGTCGGCACGGCACTCGGCGACGCGCTGTTCGCCGGGCTCCGCCGCATCGCGCAGGAAGACATGGCGCGCAGGCTCGGGCTTCCCGGCTCCTCGCTGTCACCACGCTCGACCGACAACTCCTCGAGAAAGGTAGAACGATGACAACCACTGCATCCGCCGAACAGACGTACCCGCGCCCGAGCCTCGCCGAGCTGCGACCGACCCGCTGGCACCGCCCGTTGGTCACGCTCGCCGCGGCCATGGGAGTTCTTGCCGTTGCCAACCTGATCGGCGCGCTTGTCGACCCGCGGCAGGTCACGGCTGTCGAGGTGTGGCTCAAGCCCCTCAAGTTCGCTCTGTCAACCGGTATCTACTCGCTCGCGCTCGCCTGGCTCATCGGGCGGATGCCCGCTGGGCGTCGCCAGACGCGCGTCGCCAGCGTCGCCGGAACCGTCGCCGCCATCGGACTGGCGATCGAACTCGTAATCATCAACGGCTTCGCTCTGGTCGGCCAGTCGAGCCACTTCAACGTGAGCACCCCGTTCCACGCCGCGATGTGGGGAGTGATGGCCGCATCCATCGCCGTGGTGTGGGGTGTCACCTTCGTGATCGCTGTCCTCCTGTTTCGTGTGCCGCTCGGCGACGCCGCTCGTACTTTCGCGATCCGCGCCGGGGTCGTGATCGCTCTGATCGGGATGGCGCTGGCCGTGCTGATGACCCAGCCGACTGGCGCCCAACTGGCGAACTACCAAGGCATTGTCGGCGCGCACACCGTCGGTCTCGCGGACGGCGGTCCTGGTCTGCCGCTTCTCGGATGGAGCACCGTCGGCGGCGACTTGCGCGTCCCGCATTTCGTCGGGATGCACGCGCTCCAGGTACTTCCGCTGCTGGTCTTGCTCCTCGAGCTGGCCTCGGCTCGGGTCGTCTCGCTCCGCGACCCGGCGCGACGACTGCGGATTGTCGTGCTCGCCGTCGTGCTCTGCGGCGTGACACTGGCCATCGTCACCCTTCAGGCGCTGAGCGGACAGTCGATCGTGGCGCCGGCGGGGGTCATCTTCGTCAGCGGAATCGCCACCGCTGTGCTCGGCGTCGGCGCACTGGTTGCGGTTCTGGTCGTGCCGGTCATCGGGGGTCGGCGGAATCCGGTTCACTAGGAAGCATGATCGCGTTCCTCGGGCTGACCAGCGCGCTCATTTACGGGGCCTCCGATTTCTTTGGCGGCCTCGGCTCGAGGCGTGTCACCCCCCTTCTGGTCAGCTTCATCAGCCAGATCGCCGCGGTGATCATCGCGACGATCGTGACGTTCTCGAGCGAACTGCAGTGGTCGGCCTCGGCCGTCGTGCTGGGTCTGGTCGCCGGGGTCGGCGGTGCGATTGGCACCTGGGCGTTCTTCACGAGCCTCGCGATCGGCCCGATGAGCGTCGTGTCGCCGGGCGTCGCGATGATCTACGCGGTCGTGCCCGCGATCGTGGGCCTGGCGTTGGGGGAGAGGATCGCGCCGATCGGCTACGGCGCGCTCGTCGCGGTGGTCGTCGCCGCCGTTCTGATCGCGGTTCCCCGTCAGCGGGATCCGGTGCGGCTCACCCCGCGCGCCATCGTCTACGGCTCAATTGCCGGGCTCGGCTACGCCGGCTACATCATCGCGATCGGCAGAACCCCGCGCGATTCGGGCCTGCTTCCGCTCTGGCTCGACCTCGTCGTCGCCACCGTGATCTACTCACTCGCCCTGTTGTTCAACCGGATCCGACGCGGGACTGGGGAACTCCGCGGATTCCGCGACCGCACCGCGGTGGTGCAGTCGCTGCTCGCGGGCCTGCTGCTCGTCGGAGGCAACATCCTGTTGGTCACCGGGCTGCACCTCGGCGAACTGGCTGTCATGGGCGTGCTCAACGCGCTCTACCCGCTGGGCACCGTAATCCTCGCCTTCATCGTCTTGAAAGAACGGCTCAGCGTGCTGCAGTTCGCCGGCATCGCGCTCGCGCTGGGAGCATCTGCGGTACTCGCGCTGGTCTGAAGGTGCCAGTCGCG
>JAYTXO010000088.1:0-8503 GCA_043742905.1 Microbacteriaceae bacterium
ACCTCGCGATCAGCAAGGTCCGCGGGACTTTCACGAACTTCGAGGTGACCGTCGTGACTCCCGAAGACCCGAGCCAGTTGAGCGTGATCGCCTCCGTCGACATGTCCTCGGTGCACACCGGCCAAGAGGCCCGCGACAACCACCTCCGCACCAGCGACTTCTTCCTCGTCGAGGAGCACCCGCGAATGACCTTCACTTCGACGGGCATCACGACGGATGGCGACGGCTTCGCCCTGAGCGGTGACCTGACCCTGCGCGGCATCACCCAGCCAGTGACCCTCAATGGCGAGTTCGCCGGCACCGTCACCGACGAGTACGGCCGCACCAAGGCCGCTGCGAGCGCGACGACCAAGATCAACCGGACCGCGTTCGGCGTCAACTGGAATGCGGCCCTCGAGGCTGGCGGCTTCACGCTCGGCGAAGAAATTACCATCAGCTTCGAGATCCAGCTCGTGCTGGACACAGGGACTGCGGCAGAGTAGCAGTCGCTACTTCCGGGGAAAGAAGTCCTCAATCTCCTCCGCCTCGGTGGGTGTCGGCCTCCAGCCGCTTCCCGCCGAGGCGTTCTGGATGATCTGTTCTGCTCGGGTCGCACCCGCGATCACGCTTGCCAGTGTTGGCCGCGAGATCAACCATCCGAAGGTTGCCTCGAGCATCGAGATCGCGCGCGCAGCACAGAATGAGCGGTATGCCTCGATGCTGCTCCATGGGGCGTCATCTGCTACCTGCGGCCGGATGCGCGCGATGCGCGAGTCGGCCGGTCGCTCGTCTTTCGTGAACTTACCCGTGAAGAGGCCGTTGGCCAGGGGGAAGAATGGCAGGAATCCCATCTGGGCCGCCTCGACCGCTGGCAGCACCTCGACCTCGACCCCGCGGGCCAGCAGATTGTATTCGTTTTGCGCGGAGACGAAGCGAGCGGCGCCCAGGCGGATGGCCACGGCATCCGCCCCGGCGATCTGCTCTGCGCTGAAGTTGGAGTTGCCAAGCGCGCGCACCTTCCCCTCGCGCACGAGCTCATCGAGGGCGCCGAGCGTCTCGTCGATCGGAGTGTCGTCGTCGGGTGTGTGTTGCTGGTACAGGTCGATGTAGTCGGTGTTGAGGCGACGCAGCGACCCCTCGACGGCGGCCCGGATGTACTCAGGCGAGCCGCGATGGCCGGGGATCGGGGATGTCATGGAGGTGTGCCCGAACTTGGTCGCAACGATGACCCGATCGCGCTTGCCGGCGAGCGCCACTCCGAGCCGCGACTCACTCAAGCCGTACTCGGCGCCGTACACGTCGGCGGTGTCGAAGAAGGTCACACCGGCTTCGATCGCGGCGTTCACGACGAGGTTCGTGCCGTCCTGCTCGAAGCTCGACGTGTCCGGCCTACCGAAGTTGTTGCAGCCCAGGCCGATAACTGAAACGGTCAGGTCCGAGAGTCCGAGGGGGCGAGTATCCATAGATTCAGCCTAGGGTCCTCCCCTTCACAAGACCTCGTTCGGCGGGTTCTGCGCCATGTCCGATTTCCGCGAGGCCGTGTTGGGAGCGCGGGCTACTCTCGAACCATGCAGACGATCGACACCGCCACGCACGGCACCCCCACGTACCTCCGTCGCCTCGAGAGCCCGATCGGCCGCATCGAGGTGGTTGGCAACGGTGCGGCCATCGTCTCGCTCTCCATCGAACACGACGGCACCCTGCCCTGGGATGCGCTTCCCGAGCAGAGCGACCCGGTCCTCGACCGCGCTGTCGGACAGCTTGGCGAGTACTTCGCCGGACACCGCCACGACTTCGATCTCCCCCTGGCCCTTGCCGGTACAGCCTTCCAGCTCGCGGTCTGGGAGCAGCTCGTCGCACTCGACTTCGGCGAGGTCGTCTCCTACGGCGAGCTCGGCATGGCGACCGGACGCGCGACGGCCGGGCGCGCCGTCGGCGGCGCCGTCGGCGCCAACCCGATCCCAATCATCATTCCCTGCCACCGCGTGCTCGGCAGCGACGGCCGGATCACCGGCTACAGCGGCGGCGAGGGAATCCCAACCAAGTCATGGCTACTGAAGCATGAGGGGATCGCGCATCGCACTCCTCGCTCCAGCGACGAGCCGTCCGGACTCACCATTTTCGAACTGGAGGCCGAGTCGGCATCCGAGGCCGCATCCGAATCGGCGGCATGACGGGCGCTCCGGTGTCCTCGAGCATCATTGTGGGCGACGACGGTCAATCGCGCTGTGCCTGGGCCTGTCGCGACGCCGAGTACAAGCGGTACCACGACGAGGAGTGGGGTGCGCCGCTGCACAGTGACCGTCGGCTGTTCGAGAAGCTGAGCCTCGAGGGCTTTCAAGCCGGACTCTCGTGGATCACGATCCTGCGTCGGCGCCCAACCTTTCGGCAGGCATTTGCCGATTTTGACATCGACGCGGTGGCGGCATTCGACGACCACGACGTGGAGCGATTAATGTCAGATCCCGGAATCATCCGCAACCGACTTAAGGTCGACGCGACCATCTCCAATGCGCGGGTGACGCAGCAACTGGTGCGCCAACATCCGGGTGCGCTCGACGAGCTGATCTGGAGCTTCGCGCCCGCGCCGCGCGCGTGCGCGCTCGCGTCGCTGGCCGAGATTCCGGCCGTGACCCCGGAGTCGACGGCGCTCAGCACGTCTCTCAGAAAGCTCGGATACCGCTTCGTCGGGCCGACCACGATGTACGCGTTGATGCAGTCAGGTGGCCTGGTCAACGACCACGTCGCGGAGTGTTTCAGATCGACCGCCGCCTGATCCTCGTGGGCCAAGGGCTTCTGGCCTCTAGCCCGAGGCTTCAGGCGAGGACGGGGGTGGCACGCTGCCCGGCACGATCGCGCCGAAGCCCGCACGCGGCGGCGGGTGGCCGGCGTTGAGGATCAGCTGCGGGTCGTAGACCTCCTGCTGGCGCGCAAGCAGGAACAGCCATACGAACGGCGCGAAGATCGCGAGCACGACCCAGCTGCTGTCCTTCCGGAAGGCGATGCCCGTCCGGTAGCTCCCGATGGCTAGGAAAATCGCTGGAACGATCCCGGCGTAGGGAACGAGCACCAGAAGGGCGAGCGCCCCAGCCTGACCGCCGACCTCCAGCCACTTCCAATATCCGTAGATCGGCACCCAGCCGATCCACGGTTCGACGCCCACCTTGCGGAAGAACTTCGACAGTGCGAGGGCCATCACGAGGTACCACGCCACGATGATGAGCTCGTAGATCGCGAGAAACACCAGGGTGACGAGTGCGGCGATCACGGCGCCGCTCGACGAGTTGTAGCCGTAGTCCATGCGGATCACTTTAGGGGCGCGACTCAGACGACGAGCACCAGCTCCCCGACGTCACCGCGCTCGAGACGGATGCCCTCGGTCGCGGCCCAGGCAAGCAACGACTCGGCATTCGGATGCTCCGCCCCCGCCAGCAACAGCGCGCGGGTGAACTCGCCCTTGCCCTTCTTGTTGAAATGGTTGAGCGCCCGGCGGCGGCCATCCTCCCCCTCGGAGACGACGCGCAGGTACCACGACTCCTCCCGACGGGGTGCGGGTCCGAGCGCGGCGTATGCCCCCGACCGCAGGTCGAGGATCATCCCCGGGTGCGTGGCGATCACGCCCGAAACCGGGGCACTCCAGAGTGCCTTCAGCGGGGTGCGGGGCAGCCGCGAGTCGTGCGAGAGGCGATAGGCGGGGATCGGGTCATCCGGTCCGACCAGACCGAACAGCGCCGAAGCCACGGCCAGGTGGCCGTGGGCGAACGCGCGCGCGGCCGGGGGCAAAGTGGAGGCGTCGAGACCCTCGTAGAGCACCCCGTCGAAGCGGTCGAGGGCCGCCATCGTCGGCCCGCTGTCGATTAGCTTGTTGCGCTCCACCTCACGGGCCTGTGTAGGGCCAAGCCGGAGGGCAGCGGCCGCGCCGCGGTTGCGCGAAAGGCGACGGAGGGCTTCGAGAGCCCGCGCTCGCGGCGCCGTAAGAGTAGGAAAGCTCAGAGCATCGAGCGCCAGCGGGCGAGACGGGTCTCCCCCGTCACGCTTCGTCTCGGACGGGGGCAGAAGGATCAGCATGCGGCGCTGTTCGAGAGCGGCACTCGTGAGCTCAGCTCCCGAGGAAGGCGAGCGCCTGCTCCACATTCGCCCCGAGCGGCTGCACCGAATCCAGCGTGATGCGCGGCACCGCACCGGTTGTGCCGGACCAAGCCTCCCACTCGTCGAGACTCTGTTCCACGGCGTGCCAACTGGGTTCGCTGAGGTGCGCGAGCTGGCGGTCTCGCTTGGACAACCGGGTGCGGTGCACTGTCTCGTCGGAGCAGATCACTTCGAGGAACCTGATCGGCGTCTTCTGCCGCGCGGCCAGCTTGACCCACTGTTCGCGGGCGGGCGCGACGGCGTTGACAGCGTCCACAATCACGCTGCCACCTCCAGCGAGCACGGCCTCCGCGATGGTCTCGGCCACCAGATACGCCGCAAGACCGGTTGGCTGATCCGAGTCGATACCCGCGCTCAGAATTGCCGACTCGATCGGATCCACCGAGACCACGGGAGCACCGATTCGGTTGCCCACGACCTCGGCAATCGTGCTCTTCCCCGCCCCCGGCAGGCCCGCCGTGACGATCAACATCCGGTCAGGCAACCATCTCGGCGGTACTCGCGACGATAGTCACGACGTTGGCCTGCATCGACAGGAAGCCATCCTTCGCCGCGACCTCCAGAACGCTGCCGTCCAGCGTCGTGATGCGCACAGCGCCTTCGGCGAGGATGCCGAGCACCGGCTCGTGACCTGCGAGCAGACCGATCTGACCGATCGTGGTGCGGGCGACCACCTGACGGGCCTCCCCCGTCCAGATCTCGGCGTCCGCGGAGACGACGCTCACATGCAGGTCGTGGGCACTGAGATCAGCCATCTCAGCCGTTCTCCTTCTGCAGCTGTGCCCACTTCTCTTCGACGTCGCTGATCGAGCCGACGTTGAAGAACGCCTGCTCGGCCACGTCGTCGAACTCGCCCTTCGCGATCGCGTCGAACGACTCGATGGTGTCCTTGAGCGGAACCGTCGAACCCTCGACACCGGTGAATTTCTTCGCCATATAGGTGTTCTGCGACAGGAACTGCTGGATGCGGCGCGCCCGCGAAACGGTGATCTTGTCCTCTTCTGACAACTCGTCGACGCCGAGGATCGCGATGATCTCTTGCAGTTCCTTATTCTTCTGGAGGATCTGCTTGACCGTCGTCGCGACGCGGTAGTGGTCGGCGCCCAGGTAGCGAGGGTCGAGGATGCGGCTGGTCGAGGTGAGCGGGTCGACGGCCGGGTAGAGACCGCGCGAGGCGATCTCGCGGCTGAGTTCCGTCGTGGCGTCGAGGTGTGCGAACGTCGTCGCCGGAGCCGGGTCTGTGTAGTCATCAGCAGGCACGTAGATGGCCTGCAGCGAGGTGATCGATCGGCCACGCGTCGACGTGATGCGCTCCTGCAGAACTCCCATCTCATCCGCGAGGTTCGGCTGGTAGCCCACCGCGGACGGCATCCGGCCAAGCAGCGTCGAGACCTCGGAGCCGGCCTGCGTGAATCGGAAGATGTTGTCGATGAACAGCAGCACGTCCTGCCCCTGCACGTCGCGGAAGTACTCCGCCATCGTCAGGGCCGACAGGGCAACGCGCAAGCGCGTTCCCGGCGGCTCGTCCATCTGGCCGAAGACAAGGGCGGTCTTGTCGAAGACGCCCGCCTCCTCCATCTCAGTGATGAGGTCGTTGCCCTCGCGGGTACGCTCCCCAACACCCGCGAACACCGACACGCCACCGTGATCCTGCGCGACGCGCTGGATCATCTCCTGGATGAGCACGGTCTTACCGACGCCCGCGCCGCCGAACAGGCCGATCTTGCCGCCGAGAACATAGGGCGTGAGCAGGTCGATGACCTTGATCCCGGTCTCGAAGAGCTGCGTCTTAGACTCGAGCTGATCGAAGGCCGGGGGCTGACGATGGATCGGCCAACGCTCGGTGATCTCGAGTGTCTCCCCCTCGACCGGGTTCAGCAGCTCGCCGGTCACGTCCCAGACGTGGCCCTTGGTGACGTCGCCGACGGGCACCGAGATCGGCGCACCGGTGTCGCGCACGTTCTGCCCGCGGACCATGCCATCAGTGGGCTTCAGCGAGATGGCGCGCACGACGTCGTCGCCGAGGTGCTGGGCGACCTCAAGCGTGATTGTCGTCGACACGCCATCCAGCACGATGTCGGTCTTCAGCGCGTTGTACATCCCGGGGATCGCGTCGTGCGGGAACTCGATGTCCACGACGGGCCCGGTGACGCGGGCGACTCGACCGACTCCGAGGGCCTTCGCTATCGGTGTGGTCGCTGCCGTGGCCTTCTTGGCCGCGGGCTTCTTGGCGGGACTTGTCGTCGTCATGGGGTCCTTGTTCTCTCGAAGTCGAGGGCTATTTCGCCGAGCTCAGGGCGTCAGCGCCGCCGACGATCTCGGAAATCTGCTGGGTGATCTCCGACTGGCGCGCGTTGTTAGCCAGTCGGGTGTAGTCGCGGATCAGGGTGTCGGCGTTGTCGCTTGCCGACTTCATCGCCTTCTGGGTCGCCGCGTGCTTGCTCGCCGCGGACTGCAGGAGGGCGTTGAAGATGCGGCTCTCGATGTAGACCGGGAGCAGCGCATCCAGAACCGTCGCAGAGTCCGGCTCGAACTCGTAAAGCGGCAGCGCTTGTCCCCCGGGCTCTTCGACGCCCTCAACGACCTCAAGCGGTAGCAGGCGAACGACCTCTGGGGTCTGAGTCAACATGTTCACGAAGCGGTTGTAGACGATGTGGATCTCGTCGACGCCGCCCTCAGCCGTCGGCTGCACGAAGGCGCGGACCAGTTCTTCGCCGATCTCCTGCGCGGTAGCGAAGCTCGGGCTGTCTGTGTCGCCGATCCACTCTTTCTGGATCGCGCGACGGCGGAACGCGAAGTATCCGACGGCGCGCCGGCCGATCACGTAGTAGACGAGCTCCTTGCCCTGCTCGCGCAGGAGCGTCGAGAGCTCCTCGCCCGCCTTCAGCACGTTCGAGTTGAAGGCGCCCGCGAGACCACGGTCGGAGGCGAAGATCACGACGGCGGACCGGGTGATCTTCTCCGGCTCGGTGGTGAGCACGTGCTGCACGTTGGAATACGTCGCGACCGCCGAGACGGCACGCGTGACCGCCCGTGCGTACGGAGCGGACGCTTGCACCCGGACCAGAGCCTTCTGGATACGGGATGCGGCAATCAGTTCCATGGCACGGGTGATCTTCTTGGTCGTCTGGGCAGAACGAATCTTCTGCCGGTAGACCCGAAGTTGGGCGCCCATGTCGTTCGGTCCTTACGTTCTAGTTGGTGACTGAGTCGGTCGAGATTAGCGGCGCGACTTCACGATCTTCTCTTGGTTGACGTCTTCGACCTCGGTGGGCTCGAACGTCTCCTTGCCAGCCTGGACGAGCGATCCACCTTCGCTGGTCTGGAACTCGGTCGAGAACTTGTTGACCTGCTTCTCCAGCTCGACCGCGGTGTCGTCGTCCAGCACGTTGGTTTCGCGCAGAGTCGTCAGGATCTTGGTGTTGCGGGCGAGGTAGTCGAGCAGTTCACGCTCGAAACGCAGCACGTCGGAAACCGGGACCTCGTCGAGCTTGCCGTTGGTTCCTGCCCAGATCGAGACGACCTGGTCCTCGACGGGGTACGGCGAGTACTGCGGCTGACGCAGCAACTCGGTCAGGCGGGCGCCGCGGGCGAGCTGGCGGCGGCTGGTGGCATCCAGATCGGAGGCGAACAACGCGAACGCCTCGAGCGCACGGTATTGCGCGAGCTCGAGCTTCAACGTGCCGGAGACCTTCTTGATCGACTTGACCTGGGCGTCGCCACCGACCCGCGACACCGAGATGCCGACGTCGACCGCGGGACGCTGGTTCGCGTTAAACAGGTCGGACTGCAGGAAGATCTGGCCGTCGGTGATCGAGATCACGTTTGTCGGGATGTACGCCGACACGTCGTTCGCTTTGGTCTCGATGATCGGGAGGCCGGTCATCGATCCCGCGCCGAGCTCGTCGGACAGCTTCGCGCAACGCTCGAGCAGACGGGAGTGCAGGTAGAACACGTCTCCCGGATATGCCTCGCGTCCCGGCGGGCGGCGCAGGAGCAGCGACACAGCGCGGTAGGCCTCTGCCTGCTTGGACAGATCATCGAAGATGATCAAGACGTGCTTGCCGCCGTACATCCAGTGCTGGCCGATGGCCGAGCCGGTGTACGGGGCGAGGTACTTGAATCCAGCGGCGTCGGAGGCTGGAGCGGCGACGATCGTGGTGTACTCCATGGCGCCGGCGTCTTCGAGCGCGCCCTTGACGGCCGCGATTGTCGAGCCCTTCTGGCCGATGGCGACGTAGATGCAGCGCACCTGCTTGTTCGTGTCGCCAGACTCCCAGTTGGACTTTTGGTTGATGATCGTGTCGATCGCGATGGCGGTTTTGCCGGTCTGGCGGTCGCCGATGATCAACTGACGCTGGCCGCGGCCGACCGG
>JAYTXO010000089.1:0-2778 GCA_043742905.1 Microbacteriaceae bacterium
GCCCAGGCCAGCCCGCCAGCACCGTTGATCCAGTCGATCTGGTTCTCCATCAATAGGAGCGTCGAGAGGGCCGGGGTGTTGAGTGTCTGGTTCAGGCGCGAGTTGTCGACGGCGTTCTTGAGGCTCAGGAACTCGGGGATCCAGCGATCGGATGCTGCGATCCGTTCGATCCGTTCGATCGCGGCCGGCGACGCCAGCGCGAACCAGAGGCCGCCGTCGCTCGCGAAGTTCTTCTGCGGAGCGAAGTAGTACAGGTCGGTCTCGGCCGGATCGAAGTCCACGCCGCCTGCGGCACTGGTCGCGTCAATCACGGTGAGGGCTCCGTTGTCGCCGCGCACGCGCGCGACGGGAGCCATCACCCCGGTCGATGTCTCGTTGTGCGGCCAGGCGTAGACGTCGACGCCAGCCAGCACCTCGATCTCGCTGCGCGATCCGCCCGGCGCGTTGATCACGTGCGGCGCCTCGAGGAAAGGCGCGGCGGCGGCCTGCGCGAACTTCGTACCGAACTCGCCAAAGGTGAGGTGCTCGGATCGCGCCGAGATCACCGAGAACGCCGCGGCATCCCAGAACGCGGTCGAGCCGCCGTTGCCCAGCAGGACCTCGTAACCGTCTGGCAGATGGAAGAGTTCGGCGAGGCCAGAGCGGACGCGGCCGACCAGCGACTTCACCGGCGCCTGACGGTGGGAGGTGCCGAGGAGGGCGGCGTGCGTTGCGAGGTGTGTGAGTTGCTCCGGGCGGACTTTGGACGGACCGCAACCGAAGCGGCCGTCGACGGGAAGAAGGCCAGCGGGGATCTCGAGCGTCACGAACTAAATTGTACCGGGGACGGGGCAGCGGTAAGGACGGGGCGCCGGTAGGCTGAGGCGGTCCAATGGCCCCCTGGGAGTGAACGATGACCGATCTCGTCGACACGACGGAGATGTATCTGCGGACGATTCTCGACCTTGAAGAAGAGGGAATCGTCCCGCTGCGGGCTCGCATCTCCGAGCGCCTCGGACACTCCGGGCCGACCGTCTCGCAGACCATCGCTCGCATGGAGCGAGATGCACTCGTGAACGTTGAAGGCGACCGTCACCTGGCCCTGACTGCCCACGGAAGAACTCGCGCGCTGCAGGTGATGCGCAAGCACCGTCTTGCCGAGCGGCTGCTCGCCGACGTGATCGGGCTCGACTGGGCCTACGTGCACGACGAGGCCTGTCGCTGGGAGCACGTGATGAGCGAGCAGGTCGAGCGACGCCTCCTGGTGCTGCTTAACCACCCGACCGAGTCGCCGTACGGCAACCCGATCCCGGCGCTCGATGAGCTAGGTGACCCGCCTGCGCGCCCGTTTCTCGAGGGTGTCATCAACGTCGTCAACCGCGTGCGGGGCGAGACCGGTCCGGTCACCGGCACGATCAAGCGCCTCGGCGAGCCGGTGCAGTTTGAGCCGGAACTATTGCAACAACTGCTCACCGCTGGCGTCATCCCGGGGGCTGAGGCGACCATCACGGCCGTCGGTTCTTACGTTTTGATACAAGTCGAGGGTCACGGTGAGGGGCTCGAACTTCCGAGTGAAGTCGCCGTGCACGTGTACGTCGCGGCCTAGCGATTCCCCACATCTGGGGGTGTGCGACTGGCGCGAGCCCTAGCCCTTGCGTATGGTTAGGGAGTCCTCTCGATCACGCAAGCCGGTCGGAGGCCGCACGGCAGGGCGTCTCGTTCACCCATCCTCTGCCGCGCGTCGTGACATACGACAGGGATGGGGCGGCGACCTAGAGCCGGCCGAGGCGCAGGAGATCCTTTCTTTGTTCTCAGGTACAACCAAACGCGCGGTATCCCCGGCCGTCAGCCTGGTGGTCGTTGCGCTCGCCGTTCCGGCAATCTTCGCAACCATCGCTCTTCCGGCCTACGCGGCCCGTCCCGACGGGTCGACGTCAGATGCAGATGCCACGGCCGAGATCCAGCACATGAAGGCCGCGGATGCGCAGGTGGTCGTGGTCGCTGCCGATGCGAGCGACGCCGCGATTCAACGCGACGTGTTCTCCGCCACCTCGGAGGCTGAACTGCAGCGCGCCAAGTTGAAGGCGGTGCTCGCCTCCGTGAAGTACAGCGGCCCGAGCGTGCGCGCCTTCCTGGCGAATCCGCCGTACCCGAACTTCAGCCTCGACCAGGTGGTCGCAGTCGCCGAGCAGTACCAGGGCGTTCCCTACGTCTTCGGCGGCGCAACGCCCGCCGGCTTCGACTGCTCGGGACTCACGCAGTTCGTCTATGCGCAGTTCGGTGTCTCTCTTCCCCACTCGGCCGCGCGCCAGGGTGCCGGCGGGGCGCAGATCTCGGCAGCGGATGCCCGCCCCGGCGACATCGTCGCAATGGACGGTGGCGGCCACGTGGGCATTTATCTCGGCGGCAACATGATGATCGACGCCCCCGAGCCCGGCCGCGTCGTGCAGATCCGAGCGATCTACACGAGCGCCCACTGGTTCGTGCGCTACGGCATCTAGGCTCTTCGATCGCGCCGCCGCGCTCCGTTCGCCCCCCGAACCGTCACCGTGCCGTAACACCCGGGTAAACAGTTGCGGGTTACGCTGGTTACCTCGGTGTCAACGGATTTCGGGAGAGCCTATGTCGAACTCAAGCAGCATCCCCACCACGGATGCGCGCGCGGTCTTCTTCATACGGCACAGCATTCGGCCGGTCGTGCACTGTCGCGTCCTGGGAGAATAAAGGCGCTGTCGTTCGCGATGGCGCTTTTTTCGTCTGCTCCTCCTGAAACCTCGCGACACCGGGGATTCGGATGCC
>JAYTXO010000090.1:0-1928 GCA_043742905.1 Microbacteriaceae bacterium
GAGTTCACGGTGACCGCGAGTCCCGCCTGCAGCATCCGCCCCAGCGGGTGGTCCGCCATCGTCTCGAACACGCGAAGGCGCACATTGGACAGCGGGCACACGGTCAGCACAACGCGATCGGAGACCAGCCGCGACACGAGCCGCGGGTCTTCGAGGCAGCGCACCCCATGGTCGATCCTCTCGACGCCCAGCATGTCCAGGCAATCTCGGATGTAGCTCGGCGGGCCTTCCTCGCCCGCGTGCGCCACCGTCAGGAACCCCGAGGTGCGCGCGTCCCGGAACACGGACGCGAACTTCGCGGGAGGGTTGCCCACCTCGCCCGAGTCGAGGCCAACGCCGGCTATGACGTCGCGATAGGGCATGGCCTCGGCCAGGGTTGCAGCCGCCGACGCCGCGGGCAGGTCGCGCAGGAAGCACATGATCAGCTTCCACGTGATGCCGTGTTCGCTCTCGCCTTCGCGAAGGGCGCTCACGATCCCGCCGACCACTGTCGCGAACGGTACCCCACGCACAGTGTGCGTCTGCGGATCGAAGAAGGGCTCCACGTGCCGCACGCCATCGGCCGCCGCGCGGCGCAGGTAGGCGGCAGTCAGGTCGTGGAAGTCGCGCTGGGTGAGCAGCACTGAGCACGCCGCATAGTAGATGTCGAGGAAGGACTGGAGGTCGGAGAACTCGTAGGCCGCACGCACCTCGTCCGCGGATCCGAACGACACGGCCACATCGTTGCGCGCCGCCATCTGAAACATCATCTCAGGCTCGAGAGTGCCCTCGAGATGGACGTGCAGCTCCGCCTTGGGCAGGCGGCGGATGAGGTCGTCCATCTGGTTCCTTCCACTGAGGTCTACTGACTATGTAGCTGCCCTGCGGTTCGAGTATCGGACATCTGACGGCGCAAAGGGAACAGTCCTTGTCGAGTGTCATCGCGGCGGCCGACAGGAGTGCAGATGGGCGAGGACGAGAATAAGGTCGAGGTCCCCCCGTCGTCCAAGCGCGTAGTGACGGTCTACTTGGCCACCGGCGCGATCTTCACGCTGGCCACCTCGATCATCTGGGGCGTGAACACGCTGTTCTTGCTGGGCGCGGGGCTCACGATCTTCCAGGTCATGCTCGTCAACACCGCGTTCACGGTCGGGCAGATCGTCTTCGAGATCCCGACGGGAGTGGTCGCCGACACCATCGGGCGAAAGGCCTCGTTCCTGTTCGCCAGCGCCACGCTGCTCGTCTCGACCTTGTGGTATGTCGGCGCCGCGCGCTATCACTGGGGCGCGTGGTCGTTCGCCGCGGCCTCTGTGCTGATCGGGCTCGGCTTCAGCTTCCAGACAGGCGCCGTTGATGCCTGGCTGGTCGACGCACTCGATCACACCGGCTGGTCCGGACCCAAAGACCGGGTGTTCTCGTGGGGCGGGGCGACATTCGGCGCCTCGATGCTCATCGGCACGCTCGCCGGCGGCTTCCTCGGGCAGGTCGACTTGCAACTCCCCTACGTGGTGCGAGCGGTGTTGCTCGGATTCTGTTTCGTCGCGACGCTGATCATGATGCGCGAGTGGGGCTTCGAGCCCAGGCGGCTGGAGTTCTCGCGATTCGGCGAGGAGACCCGGTCCATCCTGGACGCCGGCGCCCGCTACGGGTGGCGCAGCCCCGTCGTGCGTCCGCTGCTGTTCGTGTCCCTGGCGACCGGGTTGTTCTTCATCTTCGCCTTCTACGCGCTGCAGCCGTACCTGCTGCAGCTGCTCGGTCGCAACCTCGTGTGGGTCGTGGGCGTGGTCACCGCCGCGTCATCGCTGGCGAGCATCGGCGGCAACTCGCTGGTGCGACGGGTGATGGAGACACCGAGGGGCAGGCGCAGCGCCCCGCGCGTGCTCGCGGTGGCGGCCGGGATCCAGGCGGTGCTCCTCATCGCCGTAGGCTGCGTGGGGCTGCTCATGCAC
>JAYTXO010000091.1:0-3163 GCA_043742905.1 Microbacteriaceae bacterium
CAAGCTCCTCTTTCACCGTTCGACTTGCATGTGTTAAGCACGCCGCCAGCGTTCATCCTGAGCCAGGATCAAACTCTCCGTAAATGTTTGATTGCACGCCGACCGAGGTCAACGGCACATCTGTGTCGCGGCTGCCGGGGAAAACCGGTGGGCCGCAACGAGTTTGATCTGACTAAAGGATTGTCTACTGACAATCCGTCAATCCAAAGGAATCTCTGCGGCCAACCGAAATTGGCCACCGAGGTTTTTTGGCATTTGACATAGTGCACGCTGTTGAGTTCTCAAGGATCGGGCGCGCTAGAATCGCAACTTTTTCGGGTTGGATTCAGGGCAACTGCTCTAACCTACCACCAAGTCGCCGTGTCTGTGACACATGATGGAAACGAGGTTTCCGCGGTCTTGGTGGGCCCATCTTAGGCGCTCTGCGACGTGCGCATCAAGAACAAAGTTCGTGACGCATCCGTGCTTTTTACCATGGGATGGTGTCCCCACTTGAGGCCGGGGAGCTCTTCGGCTCTCCCGCACCTTTGGGGTGACGAGGGATCACATTACGTGGGGATCGCGGTCTTGCCAAATCTCAGGCGCATCCCGGGCGTGTCGCGCTAGAGGGCTCCGGGATCTCGGGCTAGCTGCAGAACTCGGTGTACCAACCCGGCACTCCAGATGCCGACGCTGCAACGGACATGGCACTGATGTTCGTCGAATCGTGCACGGTGCGTGCGACGGTCACCCCGTCGATGATGTGCTTCGCTTCGGTTGCGATCTTCTGTGCTTCGGGCCTGATCTCGTCTGGCGACAACCTCACTAACTTTGTCCAGCGATCCTCGTAGGCCTGCATCGCCGTCAACGAGTCGGGGATCGATGCCGCTACCGCTGGCCAGCCGAATGTAGGCAGTTGCTTCATGGTCGGATTGGCCTTGATGGTGGAGCAGAAGGCGGCACTCGCGGCGACCCTCTGCTGATGGGCCTCCTGCAGCAGCAGCTGCGTGTATCCGATGTAGCCGCCGATCGCCGAGATCACAGTGAGAACGAGGCCGATCGCAACCGCGGCCCTGAGCATCCCGATCACCCAGCCACGGCGACGCGCGCTCCCGATTGCTGCGACGATCGCGGCGATCAGACCGATCGGCGGCAGCAGGACGGCGAGCAGAAGGATGATTTTCTCGCCAATGGTCGACTTTCCGACATTGGGTTCGTCCGATGACCCGCTATCGATCCCGACAGGTCCCGCGAGCGACGCGCTGCCAGCGCTCGGGGCGGAGCCGGTCAGCATGGCGCCGAAGTCGAGAGGCGCTGCCGTCGAAGACGGCGGCGTTCTCGGCGCTGTGCTGCTCGGCGCTGTGCTGACCCGCGCGATGCTTACCGGAGGTGGGTTCTCGGCTACGGCCCGGACCGGAGCAACGGGCGCTCGGAGTGGAGCCGAGGCCCTCGGGAAGGACTGCGGCGGGCCAGCGAGCTCGTCAGCGCCCATCATTTCGGGAGCGCGCGGGGCCGCTGGCGCGCCAGGTGGCGGAACGAAAACGGGCGGGACCAAGAGGGCTGCCGGGGCAAACGCGGACTTTTCCGGGGGAGGTTTCGGCCCAGCAGCAACGGCAACCGCGTCTGTCGTCGGTGCGCCCAACTGTGCGAGCATACGCACGAATGCGTCCGTCTGACCGGTGTTTTGCGTGGTTTCGTCCATCGGGCTCCTTCCCGAGCCCGACTATAGGACACGCTCGCGTCCGGGACGTTACAAATCCTCGAGATTCCGAAGGCGTGTCGCCCGCGCAGACGAGAGTCTCCGTCAGGCGGTGACCACGCCTGCGAGGGTTCTCTTGCCGCGGCGCAGCACGGCGATCCCGCCGGCCAGCAGCTCTCCGCCGAGCACGGCGGCCACGTCGTCAACGCGCGCGTTGTTGAGGTAGACGCCACCCTGCTCGATCGCGCGCCGCGACTCCCCCAGGCTGGAGGTGAGCCCGGCATCCACCAGGAGTTGCGCGACTGGCGACGTAGGAGTGCCCGTCGCGCTGGGTAACTCGGCGATCGCCGAGCGGAGCGTGTCGACATCCAGCCCTGCGAGGTCGCCTTGCCCGAAGAGAGCTTCGGATGCCGCGGTGGCCGCCTCGGTCGCCATCGAGCCATGCACCAACTCGGTGACGAGAGTCGCGAGGGTGCGCTGCGCAGCGCGCCGAAACGGCTCAGACGCGACGACACCCTCGAGCCGCTCGATCTCGTCCCGAGTGAGAAAGGTGAAGATCTTGAGCCGCTCGATCACGTCGGCATCGTCGGTATTGAGCCAGAACTGGTAGAACGCGTACGGGCTCGTGAGCGCACTATCCAGCCAGATCGCGTTGCCCTCGCTCTTGCCAAACTTGGTCCCGTCGGAGTTGGTGATGAGCGGCGTACCGATCGCATGCACCGAGACACCCGTGGCGCGATGGATCAGGTCGGTGCCGCTGGTCAGATTGCCCCACTGATCGCTACCGCCGGTCTGCAGCACGCAGCCGTACTGGCGGTGCAACTCGAGGAAATCGAACCCCTGCAGGATCTGGTAGCTGAACTCGGTGTAGCTGATGCCGGCATCGCTGTTCAAGCGAGCGCTCACGGCATCCTTCTTGAGCATCGTCCCGACGCGGAAGTACTTGCCGACGTCGCGGAGGAAGTCGATGGCGCTGAGGCCTTGCGTCCAGTCCAGGTTGTTGACCATGCGCGCGGAATTGTCGCTCTCGAAGCTGAGGTAGCGCTCGACCTGAGCGCGCAGGTAGCCCACCCACTCAGCGACCGTGTCCTTGGTGTTGAGGGTGCGCTCGGCGGTTGGGCGCGGATCGCCGATCAAGCCGGTCGATCCGCCGATCAGGCCGAGTGGCCGGTGGCCGGCGAGTTGGAGACGCCTCATCAACAGGAGTTGTACGAGATTGCCGAGGTGCAGGCTGCGCGCGGTGGGATCGAAGCCGCAATAGTAAGTAATCGGTGGGCCGGCGAGGAGGGTCTTCAGCTCCCCTGCATCGGTCGAGACGTGGACGAGACCACGCCAGTCGATCTCCTCCCAAATATCCGAGAACGTGGGATCGTTGCGTTGACGATCGAGAGCGCTCGAGAATGCTGGCACAGCGCACAGGTTACCAGCGGGCTCGCGCTCGGCCGGAGTGGCGGTCATCGACCACGTGTGGTGCGGTCCAGCCTG
>JAYTXO010000092.1:0-5226 GCA_043742905.1 Microbacteriaceae bacterium
GAACGCCGCAACCAGGTAGCGGTCCACCAGTCGCGGGCGCGGTTCCGGGTTGGCCGCCGCCACGACGATGAGCATCTGATCGGCGTTCGCGACGATGATGCGCTCGACCTCGTCGGAGTCATCCGCACTGCGCCGCAGTACGGTCGTGCGCGGCTGGATACGTACGATTCGCGTGAGGGTTCCCTCGTCCCCTGAGGTGTCGCCGACCAGGTCGACGTAGTCGCCGGTGACGATCGGCTGCTTGCGCAACTCGCTTGCACGCGATGCCAGCGCGGCGTGTTCCTCGGCGGTCCCCTCGCCCACGATCACGGAGTACCGGCCGCGGTCGACGGTAAAGACCCGTCCCGTCACGGCATCCGTGTGCTCCGGGCGGATCTTCGTTCGTGCCCGATTGCCTTTGGGATTTGGCCGATTGCGGGCCTCATAGTCGGCGTACTTGTCGTCGTCTTCTTCGTCGTCGTCGGTGAGCCAGCTCATACGTCAGATCAGGTCGAGGGGATTGACCGAGCGGGCGCTACGGCCGAGCAGTGATCCGGCCCAGAGTTCGGGAAACTGGGGGAGGGTCTTGGCCGTCGTGGCGATGTCGTCGACCAGCACCCCGTCGACAGCGAGCCCGATGATCGCGCCAGCCGTCGCCATCCGATGGTCTTCGTAGCTGTGCCAGAGTCCGCCGTGCAGGGGACGAGGGCGGATGACCAGGCCGTCGTCCGTCTCGGTCACGTCTCCACCGAGAGCGGTGATCTCCGCGACGAGCGCCGCGAGCCGGTTCGTTTCGTGACCGCGCAGGTGTGCGATACCGGTGAGCACCGTCTCGCCCTCGGCAAGGGCAGCAAGGGCTGCGATGGTCGGTGCCAGTTCGCTCGCATTGTCGAGGCGGATGCCGCGAAGGGTGCCCGTTCCGGTCACCGTCAGCTCGCCCAGACCGTCCCCCGTCTCGACGAACGAAACCTCGCCGCCCATGTCGGTGAGGATAGTGGCCATCTCCGCCCCGACCTGGGTCGTGTCGGCCGGCCAACCGGTGACCGTGACCGACCCGCCGGCGACGAGCGCTGCGCCGAGAAACGGCCCGGCATTGGAGAGGTCGGGTTCGATCGCAATGTCGATGCCGGCGATCGCACCGGGCGGAACGAACCAGACGCCGGCCTCTGGGTTCTGCACCAGTACTCCGCGGCGGGCGAGGGTGGCGATGGTCATATCGATATGGGCGAGACTCGGCAGCCCGTCCCCGATGTGCCGGAGCGTAAGCCCGTTCGTGAAGCGAGCGCCGGCCAGGAGCAGACCGGAGACGAACTGGCTCGACGCGGAGGCATCGATCTCGATCTCTCCGCCCGCGACGGAGCCCGTAGCGTACAGGCTGAACGGGAGCTTCCCCCGGCCGTCGTCGCTGACATCCACCCCAAGGGCACGCAGCGAATCGATCGTGGTGCGCATCGGGCGCTTGCGGGCCGATTCGTCACCGTCGAAAGCGACCGGACCGAGCGCGAGCGCGGCAATCGGCGGGAGGAAGCGCATGACAGTGCCAGCCAGGCCGCAGTCGATGGAGGTGCCTCCGGAGAGCTCGCCGGGGGTGATCAGCAGGTCGGGTCCAAAGGGGGAGACTCCTGGCATTTCGACGATGCTCGTGCCGAGTGCTCGAAGCGCCTGGATCATGAGTGCGGTGTCACGTGAGTGCAGCGGTGCCCGCAGCATCGACGGTCCGCTCGCGAGCGCGGAGAGCACCAGCTCGCGGTTGGTCAGCGATTTCGATCCGGGCAGCGCGAGTCGGGCCGACAGCGGGCCGGTCGCGGCGGGCGCGGGCCACGGGCCGGGTTCGCCCCCCACGATGAGACCTTCGTCGCCGAAGGGGTTGAATTCTGGGCCGGAATACTTGAATACGTGCATCGGTTACTAAGGGTATCGGCCTCGCGACCAAGGAAGAGGATGCCCCGTGTCAGTTCTGCTCGATCGGCCCACAGTGTCGGGTCGAACCGCGCGTGCCCCGCTGTCGTTTAACGGCCAGGCTGACCGCACTTGCGGCGACGTAAGCTTGTCAGCGATGACCACTTCGAAAGATAACTCCGCCAAGCCAGTCAAGTCGAAGGCCGTGGCACACGAGCCTGTGACGGAAGAGCTGGAGCCTATGACGGAGGTGCCGGTCGTCGACGTACGAACGCTCTTCGAGGCCCAGGCGATCCCATTCATGGATCAGCTTTATGCCGCCGGTTTGCGCATGACGCGCAACCCCGCTGATGCTGCCGATCTGGTGCAGGAGACCTTCGTCAAGGCGTTCGCCGCCTTCGCGCAGTTCCAGCAGGGCACGAACCTCAAAGCCTGGCTGTACCGCATCCTCACCAATACTTTCATCAACAGTTACCGCAAGAAGCAGCGTGATCCCTACCAAGGCACCATCGACGAACTCGAGGACTGGCAGCTCGGAGGCGCCGAATCGATGACCCAGGGTCGTGCGACCCGTTCGGCCGAGGCAGAGGCGATCGACCATCTGCCCGACAGCGCGGTGAAGGACGCTCTTCAGGCCATCCCGGAGGACTTCCGGATGGCCGTCTACTTCGCGGACGTCGAAGGCTTCTCCTACCAAGAGATCGCCGACATAATGAAGACTCCGGTGGGTACCGTAATGAGCCGTCTGCATCGTGGCAGGCGGATGTTGCGGGACCTGCTCTCCGGATACGCGGTCGAACGGGGTATCAACACCTCGGGCACGCGTGCCCAACCTGCCACTACTGGGAGTAAGAAGAAATGACCGACTGCGGATGCGAGAAGGCGAAAGCCGAGCTCGAAGAATACCTGCACAATGAACTGGCCAAGGCGGATGCGGCGGATATTGCCGAGCACATCGCCAACTGCGACGACTGCACCGGTGATGCTCACGTGGGCGCCGTCCTGACCCAGGCCGTGCAGCGTGCCTGTCGCGAAACCGCCCCGAGCGACCTGCGCGACCAAGTACTGCTCACGCTGCGCACCCTGCAGTCGAACCACTAACCCTCGCTCGACGCCGGCCGGAACATCCGCCAGCCTGCACGGTCTGCTGCGACCTCCGGTCGACCGCCACTGCCGCGTGCCCCGGTCTCTCAGCGCAATCCTCCGTCGCAATCTCCAGTGCGACTGCTCTGTCGCGGTCCCCCGTCGCAAATGCAGGAACATGCGTGACTGGTGTGGCTGGTGTGCCCCACCACGAACTCTGGAAACATCCGCTCCTGCATTTCGCACGGGGCATCCTGCAAGAGCTGTCGGAACAGAGTCGGTGGGCCGAGCACAGGCCGCCAACCCCAGGTAACAGCAGGTTCCGACCGCATTCCTGTCGCAAATGCAGGAACATGCGTGACTGGTGTGGCTGGTGTGCCCCACCGGTCACTCTGGTAACGTCCGTTCCTGCATTTCGAACGGGGCATCCTGCAAGAGCTGTCGGAACGGGATTGGTAGGCCGAGGGGGCCGCCGCCTTCGGGAGACGGCCCTTCCTTGAGCAGGAAGAGAAGCCAGCGAGCTACCGAATTGTCAGTGCGTGGTCCATCAGGTCGACGAGCTCCTGGGCGCTGCGCTTGGACGAACCTGTTGCCGGAGACGCGGATGCCGGGCGCGAGGCGACCGTGATCGCGCGGCCCGGCGCCAGTCGCTTGGCCAATTCGAGACAGATGAACGGCCAGGCGCCCATGTTCTCCGGCTCCTCCTGCGCCCACACGAGCTCGGCGCCCGGATACTGCGCGAGTACAGAATCCAGAGCGGCTTGGGGAAGTGGATAGTACTGCTCGACCCGCACGAGCGCGACGTCTTTCTGCTGGCGCTTCTCCACCTCTGCTAGCAGGTCATAGTGGATTTTGCCGGAGTGCAGCACGACACGCTTGACGGCGCTCTTGTCGGTGATGGCCGCGTCGTCGATCACCGGCTCGAATTTGCCGTTCGTGAATTCGGCGATGCTGCTCGTCGCGCCTCGCAGCCGCAGCATCGCTTTCGGGGTGAACACGATCAGCGGTCGACGAGGACGCGCATAGGCCTGGCGGCGCAAGAGATGGAAGTACGACGCGGGCGTCGACGGACGCGCCACGGTCATGTTGTTTTCGGCGCACAGCTGGAGGTAGCGCTCGATCCGGGCGGACGAGTGGTCCGGCCCCTGGCCCTCGTAGCCGTGCGGCAGCAGCAGCACCACGCTGGAGCGCTGGCCCCACTTCTGCTCTGCGCTGGAGATGAACTCGTCGATGATGATCTGGGCACCGTCGGCGAAGTCGCCGAACTGGGCTTCCCAGAGCACCAGCGCGTCGGCCCGTTCGACCGAGTAGCCATACTCGAAACCCATCGCGGCGTATTCACTCAGCAGGGTGTCATAGATCCAGAAGCGAGCCTGGTTGTCACTGAGATTGCCGAGCGGCAGCCATTCCTGGCCGTTGAGCCGGTCGTGCAGCACCGCGTGACGCTGCACGAAAGTGCCGCGACGGGTGTCTTGTCCGGCCATGCGCACTGGCGTTCCTTCGAGCAGCAGCGAGCCGAGCGCCAGCAATTCGCCGAAGCTCCAATCGATCGATCCGCTGCGGCTCATCTCGGTGCGCTTCTTGAGCAACTGTTGGAGTTTCGGATGTACCGTGAATCCGGCTGGAGGATTGTCGTGAGCATCGCCGATCGCGGTGATCACGGCCTCGCTCACCGCCGTTGAGGTCGGCTCGCCCGAGCGGTCATCCTGCTGGGATCCCGGGCGCTCGAGGTCGGCAACCGCGCGGCCATCCGTGGTAACGATCGGCATCGAGCCTGTCTGCGCTTCGTGGGTTTCGGCAAAGGCACGCTCGAGCCGGTCCTGGAAGTCTTCGTGGGCCGCGTCGTACTCTTCCTGGGTGATGTCGCCGCGACCGACCAGTGCCTCGACGTAGAGGGTGCGAACGCTTCGCTTGGCCTCGATGAGGTTGTACATGAGCGGCTGGGTCATCGAGGGGTCATCGCCCTCGTTGTGCCCGCGGCGGCGGTAGCAGATGAGGTCGACGACGACATCCCTGTGGAACTCCTGGCGGTAGGCGAAGGCGAGTTGCGCCACGCGGATGACCGCCTCCGGGTCATCGCCGTTCACATGGAAGATCGGCGCCTGGATCATCTTGGCGACATCCGTGGAGTAGACCGATGTGCGACCTTCGCCGGGGGGCGTCGTAAAGCCGACCTGGTTGTTGATGTTGACATGGACGGTGCCGCCGGTGCGATAGGCGCGGAGCTGTGACATCTGCAGGATTTCCGCGACGATGCCCTGGCCA
>JAYTXO010000093.1:0-3723 GCA_043742905.1 Microbacteriaceae bacterium
CTCAGGATACTTGCCTCCCCTGAAAAAGCTGACCGAGGACCGATGACCACCGCACTGGATTCCCGCTACGGCCGCACCCGCAGCCGCCGCATCCGCACGAGGACGATCGCCATCGTCGCCGGAGCCGGGGTGCTCCTCGTCGCCGTCGCCTGGGTACTGTGGGTCGGGCTGTTCGGAACGTCCGCCTCCATCGAAACGCAGGACGTCGGATACACCGTCGTCGACTCGCATACGATCGAGATCCGCTCGCAGTTGAGCACCAGTCCGGGCACGAATGTCAGCTGTAGCATCCAGGCCCTGAATGAGAAATTCGCGATCGTCGGGTGGAAAATCGTGAACCTGCCGGCCGTGACTGACCGCAATCGGGTCTTCGTCGAACGCGTCCGCACCTCCGAGCCGGCTGTCAGCGGCTTGATCGGCTCGTGCTGGCTGACCTAGGCTAAGCAGTCGCCCGCGTTAGCGCGGCCCGTGCGATTCGAGGAGCTCACATGACCGATACGGTTGCAAACACCTGGTTGACCCAGGAGTCCTACGACCGGCTGTCCGCCGAACTCGAGGAGCTCAGCGGTCCCGCGCGCATCGACATCGCGAAGAAGCTCGAGTCGGCGCGCGAGGAGGGTGACCTCAAGGAGAACGGCGGGTACCACGCCGCGAAAGACGAACAGGGCAAGATCGAGGCGCGCATCCGCCAGCTGACGCAGCTGCTGCGCACTGCCACGGTCGGCGAGCCGCCGGAGAGCCACGGCGTCGTCGAGGTCGGCACCGTTGTTACCGCGACGATCGCTGGCGACGAGAGCACATTCCTGCTCGGCAGTCGCGAGATCGCCGACGACTCGAGCGACATCGAGGTCTACCCGGAATCCAGCCCGCTTGGCCAGGCGATCCTCGGCCTGAAGGTTGGTGCCACCACGAAGTACACAGCGCCGAACGGCCGCGAAATCGCCGTAAAGGTGACCAAAGTGGCCACCTACACGGGCTAGTTGAACGGTCCGCGCTTTGATGCCGTTTCCTGTGGTGAACCCTTACTGCTCGACCCGTGGCTCGTAGCCCTCGTCACGCAGGTGCTGCAGCACGAGTTCCGCATGCTCGGCGCCGCGCGTCTCCATACTGATCTCGATCTCGACCTCGCTGATCTGCAAACCGAATCCGTGCCGGGTGTGCAGCACCTCGACCACGTTGGCGTTGGCGTTGGCGATGATCTCGGCAATGCGCGCCAGCTGGCCTGGGCGATCCGGCAGCGGGATACTGACCACTAAATAACGCGCCGAGGCCACCAGGCCGCGACTGATAATGCGCTCCATGATCATCGGATCGATATTGCCTCCGCTGAGGATCACGACGGTCGGGCCGTCGAGCTGAATCTCCCCGGCGAGCAGCGCCGCAACGCCGATAGCTCCGGCCGGCTCGACGACCATCTTGGCGCGCTCGAGAAGCACGACGATCGCCTTCGCGATCTCATCATCCTCGATGGTGACGACTTCGTCGACGGTGCGCCTAATGATCTCGAAGTTGAGGGCGCCCGGGCGCGCGACCGCGATCCCGTCGGCGATCGTGGGCAGCGTGGCGATCTTCTGCGGGGATCCCGCCGCGAGCGAGGGCGGGTAGGCCGCGGCGTTGGATGCCTGCACCCCGATCACACGCACCCGGCGGCCAAGCTCCGGTTCGAGTTGCGCGAACACGGTCGCGATGCCCGAGATCAGGCCGCCGCCGCCGATCGGAACGATCACGTTCGCGACGTCCGGAACCTGGTCGAGGATCTCGAGAGCAAGCGTTCCCTGGCCCGCCACGACATCCGGGTGGTCGAAGGGCGGAATGAGCACCGCACCGGTCCGCTCGGCGAACTCGGCGGCGGCTTGCAGCGTCTCGTCGACGATGGCGCCGTGGAGTACGACGTCGGCGCCGTAGCCGCGCGTCGCTTGCAGCTTAGGCAGGGCGACGCCGAGCGGCATGAAGATGGTGGCGCGGATGCCGAGCTCACGGGCGGCGAGCGCGACGCCTTGTGCGTGGTTGCCGGCGGACGCCGCGACCACGCCGCGCGCCTTTTCTTCTTCGCTCAGCTGCGCGAGGCGGTTGTAGGCGCCGCGTATCTTGTACGAGCCGGTACGCTGCAGATTCTCGGCCTTGAGGTGCACGCGCTGACCGAGCGCCTCGGAGAGGAAGCGCGAGTCCTCCATGGGAGTCGTCGAGACGACGGCTGCCACACGCTCGCGGGCGATCCGAATCTCGGCGAGCGTCGGCCCGGGCAGCGCCTCACAACGTGGCTTGGCTTCGGGCACGCCGAGCACCTTTCGTAGCGGGAACGACATCACTGACGCTCGGGTGGGGATTCTCGCGCCACTCGCCGCGGCCGATGTAGCCGACAACCACGTTCAGCGTCGCGACGACTGGCACGGCGAACAGGGCGCCCGGGATGCCGCCGATCAGGGCTCCGGTTGCCACCGCAAGGACGACAGCCAGCGGATGCACCTTGACCGCGTTGCCCATGACGAATGGCTGGAGCACATGTCCCTCAAGCTGATGCACGACCACGACCACGCCCATCATGATCAGCGCCGGGATCGGGCCGAGGAAGACCAGGGCGATGAATACCGCAATCACACCGGTGGCGACAGCGCCAACGACCGGGATAAAAGATCCGAGGAAGACCACGATGGCGATCGGAATCACGAGGGGAAAGCCGCCAGTGAACAGGCCCAGGATGAAAGCGCCCAGGCCGATCCCGACGGCATCCACGAAGGCGACGAAGATCTGCACCCTCACGAAAGTGGTGAGCGTGATCCAGCCAGCCTCGCCCGCTCCGATCAGCGCCGCACGCGAGCGCACCGGGAACAGGCGAACGACCCAATACCAGATCCCACGTCCATCGATCAAGATGAACAGCGTTGAGAACAGCGTGATCAGTAGTCCGGCGAGCACGTGTCCGGCGGTGGTGCCCACGGTGAGTGCGCCGCTCAGCAGGCCGGAGGAGTCCTGTTTGATGCCGCTAACCAGCTGCGAGAAGTAGGCGTTGATGTCCTTCTCGGTGAGGCCCAATGGCGAGTCGAGGAGGAAGGTCTTGAGCTCGGCGTAGCGCGCGATGGTCTGCTTCTGGAGGGCAGGGTAGCCGCGAATAATGAAGGACACCACCAGGTAGAGCAATCCGCCAATGATCGCCAGGATCCCGACCTCGCTGACCGCGACGGACGCCCATTTCGGCCAATGCCAGCGCCGTTGCAGCCACTCCGAGAACGGGACGAGAAGGGCCGCAAGCAGCAGCGCGATCATGAAGGGGATGAGAATCTCGCGGAGCTGGATGAAGAGGAAAACAAAGACCGCCACAACGCCAAGCACCACGAGAACGCGCCACGACCAGTCGGACGCGATTCGAATGCCGGGCGTAAGGCTGCTGTCGACACTCTCCGCCGTCTGTACGCCCTTCACCGAGCTGCCGGCGGGCGTCGAGTCGTCACGGGAGCGGGTGGCCACTTCGCCAGTCTAGGTGGCGGTGCCTCCGTGTTCCGCTGCCTGCGCCGCGCGCGGAGCGGCGAGAACGCGCTTGCCCTTGACGCGCAGCTTGACCGCATCGCCTGGCTGGAGCGCGTCTGAGACATCGTGCTGGAACGAGATCACCGATGCGTCCTCGAGACGCACGTGCGTGCGGCGCAACGATCCGAGAAAACTCGAGGTCACGACCGTTGCGGCGAATCCGTTGTCGTCGAGCACAATGTCTTCCGGACGGACGAA
>JAYTXO010000094.1:0-1536 GCA_043742905.1 Microbacteriaceae bacterium
GGCTCACGCCGTCTACCGAGGTCACTCCGCCGAAGGCATCGTCGAGATCGAGGTCGGCAACCAGCCGACCGGCGCGCAGGTCGTAGTCCGTACCGTCGACCGAGCTCTCGCGGATCGGGTTGAGCCGGGCATCCGTCTCGAAGCGGGTTCCGGCCGCCACCGCCAGGGTGAGTTCGTAGGTCGGCACCTCCCCGAGGCGCAGGAAGGGATGCGTGCCGACCGCGTACGGCGCGCGGCTCTCGCCGACATTGACCACGCTATGGGTCACGCGGATGCCGTCGTCCACAAGCTCGTAGCGCACCGTCGTGTCGAGGAGAAAAGGATAGCCGCGAGTGGGATGAACCGTCGCGGCCAGCGTCACGGCATCCGGAGTGCGTTCCACCACCGTGTACGGGCGATCCCGCAGCAGCCCGTGCAGGGCGTTGTGCATCGCGGGTTCGGTGATGTCGAGAACCTGCGCTGAGCCCTCGTGGATCCACAGGCCGTCTTCGACACGATTGGGCCAGGGCACCAGCACGATGCCGTCACCGAATGGTGGCGCCATGTGCTCGGCATAGGGCTCGGTGAGGTCGATGCCGCCGATCGAGAGCACCCGCAGCGATGCGGCGACCTCGGTGATCACGGCGACCGCCTCGCCGTGCGGGGTGGGCCTCGAGAGGGCGAACTGAACTCCGGTGGGGGCACGCATGCGGCCAGCCTAGCGAGCCAGAACGATGCTGAGACCCGTTGCCGCGAGCAGCCCGATCTCGCTCGCGTTCGCCTCCACGCCGGTGATGAGGAGGTCTATTTCGTTGATCGGCGCCACGCGACTCAGCTGGGTGACACCGAGCTTCGAGCTGTCGGCCACCACGATGCAGCGGGCGGATGCCTCGAGCATCCGCCGTTTGAGGTCCGCCTCAGGCAGGTTGATGTTGGTGATGCCCGCGACGGCATCCACCCCGCTGCAGCCGATGAAGGCGAGGTCGGCTCGGATGCGGTCGAACACCACGCCGGCGAGCGGATCAACGAGTGAATGCTGCAATGGGCGCACGGTACCCCCGGTGACGACCACTGTGAATCGAGGGATCACGGGTTCGAGCAGCAGCGCGATATTCAGCGCGTTGGTTATGACGACAACGGCCTGAAGGTCATCGCGGTCGAGGAGAGCCGCCGCGATGGCGGTGGTCGTGGTGCCGACGTCCAGCACGATCGCCTGATGGGACTGCACGAGTGCCGCCGCTTCGCGCCCGATACGCGCCTTCTCCTCTGAACCGGCGAGCATTGACTGCTCGAAGGCGCGCTCGAGGCCGCCGTGACGACTCACGATGGCTACGCCACTGGCCGTAACCGCCCCGCCGTGCACGCGGTGTACCGCATGAGCGTCAGCGAGGGCGTCGAGGTCGGAGCGCACGGTGACTTCCGAAATACCGAAGAGCTGGCTCAGCTGCGCCACCTTCGCGAACCCGCGCTCCTCGACGATTGACAGCATCCGCTCCCGACGGGCCGCCGCGGGCGGGCGGGAATTCGGATCTGGCATGGGCTCATCTTCGATTACTT
>JAYTXO010000095.1:0-3558 GCA_043742905.1 Microbacteriaceae bacterium
ACCATCCTCGCGAAGAACACCGCGGTGACCTACAAGGGCATCCACGCCGTCGACGGTCCGGTCACCATCAACGTGATCGACACTCCGGGCCACGCCGACTTCGGCGGAGAGGTAGAGCGCGGCCTCAGCATGGTTGACGGCGTGGTCTTGCTGGTCGACGCGAGCGAGGGACCTCTCCCGCAGACCCGGTTCGTGCTACGCAAGGCCCTCGAGGCGAAGCTGCCGGTCATCCTGCTCGTCAACAAGACCGACCGACCGGATGCTCGCATCGACGAGGTTGTGGCCGAGAGCCAAGACCTGCTCCTGGGTCTGGCGAGCGACCTCAGCGACGACTTCCCCGACCTGGACATCGACGCCATCCTGGACGTCCCGGTGGTCTATGCCTCCGGCCGCAACGGCGCCGCGAGCTGGAACAAGCCAGAGAACGGCACCCTGCCAGACAATGCGGACCTCGAGCCGCTGTTCGACGCCATCCTGAAGCACGTGCCGGCTCCGTCGTACGACGACGAAGCCCCCCTGCAGGCCTGGGTCACCAACCTCGACGCATCGCCGTTCCTCGGCCGTATCGCGCTGCTCCGCGTCTTCTCGGGCAAGCTCATCAAGGGCCAGACGGTTGCCTGGGTGCGCCACGACGGCTCGCACTCGAACGTGCGCATCACCGAGCTGCTGAAGACCCGTGCTCTGGAGCGGTATCCCGCAGAGGAGGCCCACGCGGGCGACATCGTCGCCATCGCCGGAATCGACGAGATCACGATCGGCGAGACGATCGCCGACCCGGACGACGTGCGGCCGCTGCCGGCCATCACGGTCGATGACCCTGCCATCTCGATGACCATCGGCACAAACTCTTCGCCGGTCATCGGCAAGGTCAAGGGCCACAAGCTGACCGGTCGCATGGTCAAGGACCGCCTTGACCGCGAGCTCGTGGGCAACGTCTCGCTCAAGGTGGTCGACATCGGACGTCCCGACGCCTGGGAGGTGCAGGGCCGAGGTGAGCTCGCGCTCGCCATCCTGGTCGAGAACATGCGCCGCGAAGGCTTCGAGCTCACCGTCGGCAAGCCGCAGGTGGTCACCCGTCAGGTCAACGGCAAGACGCATGAGCCATTCGAGCATCTGACGATCGACGCCCCCGAGGAGTACCTCGGTGCAATCACGCAGCTGCTCGCTGCTCGCAAGGGTCGTATGGGCAACATGTCCAACCACGGCACCGGCTGGGTGCGCATGGAGTTCATCGTGCCATCACGCGGCTTGATCGGGTTCCGCACCGAGTTCCTCACCGTCACCCGAGGCACCGGTATCGCCAACGCGATCTCGCACGGCTACGAGGCGTGGGCGGGCACCATCACGACCCGCGTCAACGGGTCCATTGTCGCTGACCGGGCCGGCGTCGCGACCCCGTTCGCGATGGTCGCCCTGCAGGAGCGGATGTCGTTCTTCGTAGAACCCACGCAGGAGGTTTACGAAGGCATGGTCGTCGGTGAGAACTCGCGTGCCGACGACATGGACGTCAACATCACCAAAGAGAAGCAGCTCACCAACATGCGCCAGTCGACGGCCGATAACTTCGAGCGGATGACGCCCTCCCGGCGCCTCACTCTCGAGGAGTGCCTCGAGTTCGCACGCGAAGACGAGTGCGTCGAGGTGACGCCAGAGGTGGTGCGTATCCGCAAGGTCGAACTCGACCAGAGCGCCCGCGCCCGCTCCGCCTCGCGGCAGAGGCGCCAAGAACTTTCGGTCTGAGTGGCTTGTCGCGCCGCGGCGCGGGGTGCGCTTCGGCGCCAAAATGCGCACCCGCCGGGCGCGCGTTACACCCGTGTCGGGACCTCCGTCCCTGGCGCCCCGCGTGGGTCTCGCAGCTAGAGGGCCTGGAACGTCACAGCCAAGATCTCGGGCGCCGACGACTTCGAGAAGATCGTCTCAGGCGTTGCTGCTGGCTTGACCGAGACTGACGGAATCGGCGGCGAGGCAGCGGGATGTGGATCGACGGCAGGTTAGGTGCGTTCGCCGACGCGTTCGCCGGCACCGACGCCAGCACTAACACCGGCGCTAGCACCAACATCGGCACCGACGGGCGCGGGGGCTTCCGACGTTCTTGGCGTCACGGAGGCTGGCTTCGCGCCGAGGCTGGCCCGCAGGAACAACGAGAGCACCGTGCCCGCATACAGAATCCAACCGATGACCTGAAGCCAGCTGGGGTCCACTTTGAACTGGAAGACTCCGGTCAGCAGCGTCCCGTACCAGCTGGCCGCCGGGATGACGCCGTTGAGACTGTACGCCGGGCCAGTTGTCGGGATGACCCCCGCCTCCTGCAGCTCACCGATGCCGTAGGCGAAGACTCCCGCCGCCACGAGCACGAGGAAGATCCCGGTCCAGAAGAAGAAGCGCGAGAGATTGATCCGCACGAAGCCGCGGTATATCAGGTACGCGATGACCACCGAGGCGAGCATGCCAAGCAGAGCCCCGATCGAGCCGAGCAGAGCCTCACCGCTTGAGGTGATGCTCGCCCAGATGAAAAGCGCCGTCTCAACTCCTTCGCGTCCGACGCTCACGATGCCGATGATGACGATCGCAGCGGTTGAGCCGGCAAGCGCGGTGGCGAGTTGCCCCTGCAGTTCGCTCTTGAGATGACGGGCGTGCCGCGCCATCCAGAAGATCATCCACGTGACGAGACCGACGGCCACGATCGAGAGGCTGCCACCGAGTGCTTCCCGCGCCTTCGAGGTGAGTCCGTACGGTCCGAAGGTGAGGATCGCGCCGACGGCCAGCGAGATCACGATGGCCGAGAAAACCCCGATCCAGAGCTTCGGCAGGACGTCGCGTCTGCCCATCTTGTTGAGATAGGCGACGAGGATACCTACGACCAGGCCTGCTTCGAGGCCTTCGCGTAGACCGATCAGTAAGTTCGCGAGCACGTGATGCTTTCGGGAGAGAATGAATGGGATCGGGTAAGCCCCGCACCCAAAAGTCTTTGGTGAGGCTTACCTTACTTTACTTACCCCAGCCTAACCAGGATGCGCTGGACTGTCCACCGGAGACGAGCACATGCAGCACATGTCCAGCCAGAACCCGACGGAACCGCTGGGGGTCGGGGCAACGGTGTTGAGCTCGGTGTTCGCCGTTCTGGTGGGGATCGTGGTCGGCGTGATCACCACCTTCACGCATCGACAGTTCCTGCCATGGGGACTCGTTGCGGGGCTGCTGGTGGTGGTCGCGCTCGTGCTCGGATTCCGACTCGTCTTCGACAGTCGAATCGTTGGCGGGGCTGCCGCGGTCGGTGTCATCACCGCCAGCGCGGTGCTCGCCCTCCCAGGGGCGGGCGGATCGGTGTTGGTCGTCAACGATCTCGCGGGCTGGATCTGGGCGATCGGCCCCGCGGTGGTTGCCGCGATCGCGGTGGTTTGGCCTCGTCCGCGCGGGCGACGAGCGACAGTGCCAAGCGCCCAGTGAGGCGCTGAGCACCGCATAGAATGACAGGGTGACCTACGTGATTGCCCTCCCGTGCGTCGATGTCAAAGACCGCGCCTGCATCGATGAATGCCCCGTCGACTGCATCTACGA
>JAYTXO010000096.1:0-3902 GCA_043742905.1 Microbacteriaceae bacterium
TGCCTCGGTGATCGCGACGCGGGGGAGTCGGGGACGCATCCGATGTGTTCTGATGGGGGCATGCTGCGCCGCGGGGTGGTCATCGGCGGTGCCGCCGCCGTCCTTGCGCTGCTCGCCGGCTGTGTGGCCCGGCCCGAACGCGGGGATTCGCACCCGGAGCGTCTTCCACTCGGGATCACCGCGAGTGCGGTAGCGAATTGCGAGCAGAGCGTCGGCCTGGGTGGCTCGGCGCCGGTCACCGCCGTATGGCGTGACAGCCAAGGCGTGCACGTGCGGATCCGGCACGCGGCGCACAACGCCGTCGGATCCGGCAGCGGCGTCGGCAGCGGCAGCGGAGGGGGCAAGTCGACTACCGAGTCAGCCCTACTCTCGTGCTTGACCATCGCGCGCGGCGTGCAGCCCAACTATCCGAGCGAATCGGCCGGCCTGCTCCTGCTCTGGAAGTACTCCAGCACGGTGCTCTGGCCGTGTTACGCGAGACACGGTGTTCACGTCGGCCGTCCGCCGTCGCGCGCGGCCTTCCTGCGCGGCGATCCGCTGCAAATTGATCCGCTGATCCTGCTGCGTGGCCCCGTGCCCAATGAGTTGCGCGCCCAGCTGCAACGCGACTGTCCGCTGCTTCCCGGCTATCTCTCCGCGCCCGCTCATTAGACATTCTGCGGCCCGATCCCAGATGAACGGAGGGTGACGGCCAGGGGACAGAAAGACCTCAGGGGGAACGCCAGGCGGATGCTGCATGAACCCTCGGTGCATGGGTCGCCCGGCACGGCCGGGGCAGCTCGTGGGCGGCGATCCTTATCGCATGAGAGTCGTGTTGTTCGCGGAATCGTCGCTCATCCACATGAACGGCGTGACCCACTCCCTGCTGCAGGTGCTTCGCTATCTCGAGGCGAACGGGCACGAGACGAGTGTCATCGCCCCGCGAGCCAGTCGTGACGAAGCATCCGTCGGACCGCACGGTTCCGAGCTTTCGCTGTTGCGCTCGGTCGGCCTGCCCTCCTACCCCGAGGTGCGGTTGACTTTCGCCCGCGCCACTTCGCTCTCGACGATGCTTCGGGACTTCGCGCCCGACGTCGTGCACCTTGCCTCGCCGTTCGTGCTCGGCTGGCAGGGGCTGCGTGCGGCCGACCACCTCGGGATCCCGACGGTCGCGATCTACCAGACCGACATCCCGGGCTATGCGCAGCGTTACGGCATGCCGGCCGCGCAGCCAGTGCTCGCCCGGCACGTCGCGCGCATCCACCGGCGCGCCACTCTGACCCTCGCCCCGAGCTCCGCTTCGATCGCCGAGCTTCGCGCGGCCGGCGTCGACCGACTGCGACCGTGGGCGCGCGGCGTCGATGGTGATCGGTTCCGTCCCGAGCGTCGCAGCGAGGAGTGGCGGCGGCGGATCGCCCCGGACGGCGAGGCGATCATCGGCTACGTCGGTCGCCTGGCGCCGGAGAAGCAAGTCGAAGATCTGGCGGCCATCGCTGATCTGCCGAACACGAAGCTCGTCATCGTCGGCGATGGCCCCAGCCGCGCGGCCCTCGAGAAGCTGCTTCCTGATGCCTCGTTCCTGGGCTTCCTCGGAGGCGTCCGACTCGCGGAGGCAGTCGCGAGCTTCGACCTTTTCGTGCATCCGGGCGAGAACGAGACGTTCTGTCAGACCATCCAGGAGGCCCTGGCTAGCGCCGTCCCCGTAGTGGCTACTGGCCGCGGCGGTCCGCTCGACCTGGTGCAGAACAGTCGCACCGGCTGGCTCTACAAGCCGGGCGACGTCGGCGACTTGCGGGCCCGTGTGTTGGACTTGATTGGAGACCATGGCAAGCGCCGCGCCTTCTCGATCGCTGCGCGCGACTCGGTGGCCCATCGCAGTTGGGCGCGCCTGGGCGATGAGCTGGTCGGGCACTACCAGGATGCGATTGCCGTTCAGCAGGGAACGGCGCCTGTGTCGCTCCTCAGCTCCGCTGCCCTCCCGGCCGCGTCGATCGGGGCCGAAACGTTGGCCGTGAAGCGCTGGAAGCGTTACGTCGCGATCGGTGACTCGCTGACCGAGGGTCTCTGCGACGGATCCCGTCAGAAACCCGGCCAAGTTCGCGGCTGGGCGGATCGGCTGTCGATGCTTCTAATGCAGAGCCGTGACAGGCAGGGCGACGATCGGCCCGCGCGTCTTCGCTACGCCAACCTCGCCGTGCGCAGTCGCACCGTCGCCGACGTGCTCGAGCGTCAAATCCCGCACGCGCTTGCCCTGCGCGCGGATCTCATCACGGTCTTGATCGGAGCCAATGACCTTAGCTGCGGCCGCCCGCAGCCCGCGCAGATTGCCGATCGGCTCCGCGGCGGCATCCTTCGGCTCAAGGAATCCGGAGCCGAGGTGCTCATCGTCACCCCGTTCATCGCCCCGTGGCCGCTGCTGCGAGTCCTGAACCGGCGCACGATCCGTCTCGCGACCGAGTTGCACCGGATCGCGGACGAGACCGGCGCGCTGCTCCTGGACTTTACGCAGGACCCGGATCGCATCGACGAGCGCATGTGGGCGGCCGACCGTGTGCATCTCAGCTCATATGGACATCGAGTGCTCTCGTACCGGGCGGCGGCGATCCTCGGCATTCCTGGAGCCTCGGAGCTCGGCGTTCTCGACGCACTCATGCACGACGACGCACCGGAGACCCGCATCGATCGGATCAGCACCCCAGCCTGGATCTGGACCCACGTGCGCCCCTGGGCCGGTCGTCGCGCGCGGGGGCGCACCGCCGGAGACGATCGCTCGCCCAAGCACGCCCGCCTGATCGAGGTCGTCCCGCGCGCAAAGAAGGGCACCCGGCCAGCTCTGGCTCCTGACCTGCCGGTGTGACACGCTCGCAGAGTGAGGATCCACGCGCTCGCCGGAATGGGGCTCCTGCTAGTGCTGACGCTCGGCGCCTGCAGTTCCTCGCCCGCGCCCCGCGCGGCACCGGATCGGGTGGAGAAGGCCGCTGTTGACACGGCGCAGACCGCGGCGCTGGCCGATGGGTTGACAATCGCCGACGATTTCTGGATCCAGCTCTGGACGCCGACGCAGGCAGGGAAAAAAATTGCGGCTTGCGTCGATCGGGGCAGTGACGGCCTCCTCGTGTTCCGCGCCGGTGCACTCGCCGGCAACACGGGCAGCCTTCCTTACTCTCTCGTCATGGTCCCCAAGGATGCGTCCGTCAACGGTGGTGTGGGGCCGCCGTTCTTCGACGACCAGACCGCGCAGCGGCTCGTCGACGGCTGCATCGCCGAGTATCCGGTCGACTTCCGCCTGTTTTCAGTGCCCGCAGGCGACCGGGGCGCGTTGTACGCGTACGACCTGACCGTGTTACGTCGTTGCCTGCTCGCGCACGGGCAGGCGGTTCCGCCATTGCCGTCCCGGGAGCGATTCGTGAACATGCTGCGCGCGAGCGCCCCGTGGAACGCCTACGAACAGGTACGGCTGAAGAGCCGGGCCGAGTGGTACGCGTTGGCCGACGCCTGCCCCGCGCTGCCCGCGGATCTCGCGCGGAGACGGTGATGCGCTCGGTCACAGCTCGAACGCCGCTGGAGGCGGGCTGCAGGGGGGCGTCTTGGAGTCCGTACGACGTGGTCGTGGTGGAGAACCGCGCCGACGTCCCGCCTGAAATCACCTCCGGCTGATATCATGCGATTGTCGCGATTCCGCGGCATCCGGAGCAGGCCGGCACGAAGCTGGTCACCGGTGGTGGTTTTCCGAACGGGCATCAGTTCGCGTCGGAGCACTTCTACTGTTGATCAGAGCAAACAACCGGCGCGACCGCACTGTTTTCATACAGCAATTGCGCCATCGTTCTTCCTGCCCGCTCCTGCTCCTTCGTATGTCGGCGACCCGCATGGTCGCCAGCCAACAAAAGGAGAGACACCTCGTGGAGGGTCCCGAAATCAAG
>JAYTXO010000097.1:0-1809 GCA_043742905.1 Microbacteriaceae bacterium
ACCGACATGCGACCGTCCTGAGGCTTGCGGCGCTCGGCGATGTCGATTTCGCTCATGATCTTGAGGCGTGAAATCACGCCGTTCTGAATGCTCTTCGGCGCGCTCTGCATCTCATGCAAGACACCGTCGATGCGGTACCGCACGCCGAGCGCGTGCTCCCCCGGCTCGATGTGGATGTCGGAGGCGTGGTCCTGGATGGCCTGGCTGATGAGGAGGTTGACGAACCGCACGATCGGAGCGTCATCCTCAGCCTGCTCGGTGACGGGCACGAGGTCGCCCGATGGGGCGTTTTCCTCGACCATCGCAACGGTGAGCTCGCTGAGCTCGCTGTCGGAGCGGACGAAGCGGTCGAGCGCGGCCAGCAGGTCGCCGCGCTCGGCGACTACGGGGCGGGCCTGCATCTTGACGGCAGCGCGGATGTCATCCAGCGCGAGAACGTCGCGCGGGTCAGCCATGGCGAGCAGCAGTCGATCGCCGTCGCGCCCGATCGGCAGCACCTCGTGGCGGCGCAGCAGCGCTACCGGAACAAGGGCGACCGCGGAGTTGTCAACGGGGTAGTCGGTGAGGTCGACGAAAGGGAGCCCGAGTTGCGCGGCACGCGCGGAGGCGACCTGGCTCTCGCTGACGACGCCGCCGCTGACGAGTTCGCGCACGTGCGCGTCGTCCTTCACGGGATCACCGGTTACCTGATCGAGGCTCGTGATGGGCATCAGGCCACGAATGATCAGGATCTCAGACAGGGAGGCCATGGGCACCCCCCTCGGTGTCGTAACGTGCTGAGTCCCCCCCGGTTCTCAGCACGGTTGGGATTCGCATGTGGAGATCGCGAAACCCTGAGAGTGCCAGGCTAGGTGGGTTCTGCGAGGGGCGGCAGTCCCGCAATCGGGGGTGGCGCGCGGGTGGGGCTATTCGCTCCGCGCGAGGTGCGCACGACGCAGAACAGCCCACGTCACAACGACTGTCACACCGGCCAATAGCGCCGTGGCGAGAACGAACGGGCTCCCCGCCTGTTGCCCTGCGAGCACCAGCCCAATCGGCAGCGCGGATGCCACCAGCAGCAAGTACACGCCGGCAGTGGCGGCCAGCGCCCCGAATAATGGGCCGCGGCTGCGAGCCGTGCCCGCCAGCACGAACCAGAGAAGGATTCCGGCGAGAAGCAGCGCGAGGATCCCGTAGTACGGAGTCACCGATCCGCCGATCGGGTCCCGATCGAGCAGCACCGCGAGCAGACCGTCGACCGCGAAGACGACAGCACCCCAGGTCACCGAGGCGAAGAGCGCGACGACACGATGCTGCCCTCCCGTTCCGGACGCTGGCCGGTGAGACCCGGGCCCGTCGTCAGACTCCGGCAACCGCTCCGGCATGCTCAGCCCTCTTCGCCTCCTGCTCGCGATCGAAGGCGGCGCGCGCCTCGACGTTGCGAGCCTTCACCCGACGGCCGCGGGCCGCGATCCCGAGGCCCATCCAGATCGAAGTCTCACGAGCCACGACGGCGGCGACGATCACCCAGGGCTCGACGGCGAGGCCAGCGAAGGTTAACGGGTTCGGAGAATATCCGAGCACATTTCCGATGATCAGGAGCCCACCGATCGTCGCGAAGTAGACAGCAATCGCAAGAATCAGGCTCCCGAAGACGTGCGCCCACCAACCCGCCCTGTTGAGCACAATCACAAGCACGATCATCAAAACCAAGAACGCGACAACCGATACCGAGAAATAGGCGCTGCTGAATACGTTGATGAACTCGTTCGCGGGAGATCCGAACTGTGCCCCGCCCTGAAGGTGGTTGATAACGACGACTACGACTGC
>JAYTXO010000098.1:0-1790 GCA_043742905.1 Microbacteriaceae bacterium
TCTCGGCGCGTCGGGCTGTTCCACGATCAGCCAGGTCCGGGACCTCGCGAACCGCAGCGGCCGGAGCCTGGTTACCGGTTCGAGCGTCCGCACGGTTGCTTCTCCGTCCTCGAGCCGCCTGAGGGTGGCCAGGCCGTCCAAGCCCGAGACGCCGCCCGTCGCAGCCGCCCCCGTCACGTTCAAGTTCCGCGCGGGGCAGTACACGCTGGCGCCGCTGGTGTATCGCAGCGACTACGATCACGCCCTCGCCGACGGGCAGCTGCACTCGTTGCTCAAGGACGCCGGATGGGGCGAGGCGGTCGCAGCCTATATGGTGGACGCGCCGCACGAACTGCGGTGCCTCGACACCGTGGCCCTCGACCTTCGCGCGATCCGCGACCAGCTGGGGCTCGACTCCGATGGCTATCTCGAGCTGATCGTCGCCTACGTCCAGCAGATCCCCTATCGGTCGGTCACCGACAACCCCAGGTTCGCCACTGAGGTGGTGCTCGAAGGTCGTGGCGACTGCGACGACAAGGTCTTCTTGCTCGCCGGGTTGCTGAAGCACGAGAGCTACAAGAACGTCGTCATCGACTTGGGCGACCACATGGCGCTTGGCGTCATCAGCAACGGGGCCACGTTCGGGCATACGGGCTACGCGTTCGTGGAGGCGACGGAACCTCACTACATCGGCGAGGCGACTCAGTCGGCAGGCGACGTGATCGGCGTCTACGACATCGCGAGCGGCCCGAGGGGATACACCGCCGGCCCGCAGGTCGATGTCATCGACGCGGCCGACACTAGTGCCTCGAGCACCATCGATCAGCTCGACCGTGAACTCAAGCGCAAGCTGTCGCGGCGCAAGTACAACGCGCTGGCGGACCGGTACAACGCAGCCGTCGACCGCTTCAACTTCCTGGAGGAGCACGCGTACGACCGGCCGCACGCCTATCAGGTGGCGATCGGGCAAGCCTCGCCGTAGGTCGCGGGCCCGGCGCTTCGTCAGGGACTGACACCGACTGTCCATCTGTCCGATGCCCATGGTCAGAGTCAGCCAAAGCATCGCGAGCGTCCCGGTGGGAGGCGTCATCAAGGCCGTGGCAACGGACCCGGCGTGCGAAGCGGACATCCCCGCCTGGGCGCGCCTGACCGGCAACGAGGTCCTGAGCATCGAAAAGGACGGCGGATCGATCACGCTGTACGTCAAGCGAGTCGGCTGAGCCAAGGACCCGGACTCGCGCTCAGGACCCCAGGTTGCGGCACAGCCGCTCCAAGAAGCCGGCCAGCTGCGCCACTTCGTCGTTGGTGAACCCGTTGAGGGCACGCTCAGTCGTCCAGTTGCTGACGTCGATCATACCGGGCAGCACCCGCCTGGCCTTGTCCGTCAGAGTGATCGATGGCAGAGGGTCGCCCGTGGCCGATCCGAGGGTGATCCAGCCGTCGCGAGCCAGCTGCTCGGAGGCCTCGACGACATCCTCGATGTGCATGTTGAGGTGAGCGGTGAGCTCCCGGGGGGTCGAGGGCGACTGGCCTGAACGCTCGCGTTCGAGCGTCGTGCGAAGTACGACCCACTGGTCGTCGCCTATGCCGTGGAGCCGAAGCTCCTGTGCCAAAGTTGAGCGCAGGGCTCGGGATGCTTGGTTCAAGAGGAACGCGAATCCGGCCTGTGGCATGTCCTTGTGCTCGCCCACCGTGATCGCCCCTTTGTGTCACTTGGCGCCGATGCGACTGCGCCTGCCCCTGGAGACACTATAGCCCGTCAGTGGGCCGGCACGCATCGCCGTCGCGGCGAACGGCGGCGCCTACCATGT
>JAYTXO010000099.1:0-2789 GCA_043742905.1 Microbacteriaceae bacterium
TCCTTCGCCGAGGCCTCGGGCGAGCATCGCGCATTGCCGTCGTCCCAGCCACGGTGGGCGGCTAGGCTCGACCGAGGAAGCTTGCCGCTCGCGCCAGGCGGGTCGGTCAATCAGCGATCTTTCAGGGAAGGCGAGATGGACGAGGCGCGATACCGAGCGGCAGAAGCGGCGTTGTGGGTGTCCGTCGGCGCGTCGACGACGGAGCGGTTCCTGCGCACGCGGTCTGGACCCAGGGACCACGCGACGGGGCGCTGGAGGATTCGTGGGCCCAGTCCCGTCGGGTGATCCGGAGCACCCGCCCAAGCAGGTTGCTGCGAGAATGCGTCGATGGCGAAGATTGACGAGCTCGTCGAGCGGTTGATCCTTGCTGTGGCGACGCGCTCCGGGCGCACTGTGGGTGTGGTCGCACTCCTCCTGTACGCCGGCGCCGGTCTGCTGCTGCCGCTGAGCCTGCACGCGTCGGTGCTCTGGCTCGTGTCCCTCAACCTCATGGGCACTGCGGCTGCGGTAGCAGTGGTCCTCGGGTGGTTCGGGGTTCAGGTGCAGCTCCAGAGCCGTCGTCACCTGGTCGACTGGACGACCGACCTCCGGTTGCTCGACGCTGCGGAGTTCGAATGGCTTGTCGGCGAGCTGTTCCGGCGCGAGGGTTGGAAGGTCGATGAGACCGGGCGCCAGGCTGGTCCTGACGGAAACGTCGACCTGCGCCTGAGCAGGGATGGCCATCGCTCCTTGGTCCAGTGCAAGCGGTGGACGTCCTGGCTCGTGGGCGTCGACGATGTCCGTGCGTTCGCTGGCACGCTCCTGCGAGAGGGACTGGGTGGGAGCGATGGCATCTTCGTAACCCTGTCGGACTTCACCCCGCAGGCACGCGACGAGGCGAAGAAGACGAGGCTGACGCTCGTCGGCAATCGCGATCTCTACGCACGGGTCGAGCGAGCTCGTCGCACGGAACCCTGCCCCTCATGCCAGGCGCCGATGGTGCTCGACCGCTCCGCGCATGGCTGGTGGTTCCGCTGCGTTGTTCGGGGTTGCCCAGGCAAGCGCGACCTAAGCGGTGATCCCGCGCGGGCTGTCGAGTTGCTGACGACCTTGGCGCAGCCGGGCTCAGTGCGGAGATAGTCCGTGGACTGGGTCACTGACGCCTGATGGATGGTCACGCACAGTTGTGTCTGCGCCTGGTTGACCCCGACTGGATTTCTCGGTCGATGTCCGGCTGCGTCAGGTGAACGGGAGCTGGCTGGTGGTCGCGGATTTCGCCGACACGCCAAGGGCTTGCCGTGTCGTCCGACAGGGACCTCGCTGTCCGGTTCGCCCCGTGGTCGCGTGGCCGGATGTGGCGCGGCGCATGGCATCCCGCGTCGATAACGGCGGCGGTCAATCTCCGGCAGCCATGGCCAGGGCCGACGAGCTCAAGCAGCGGCAGCACCTGAGCCTGGACGCGGAGTCACGATCCACCCGTGGTGTGGCCGGCCGTGTTTGTCGCACATCGCCCTCGCGACAATCTGACCGTTCCGAACGTCTGCACGAGATGAACATGACGACAAGCACACTCCCGCCACACGTGAACCGAGGCGTGCTACTTGTGGGCGATCCGCGGCGGAAGCTGATCGGGCGGGCTGTCGTCGGGATGTTGCTGACCGCGGCGGCGTTCGTGGCCTTCGCCTGGATCACGAAGCAGGTCGTGTGGCTCTCGGCTCACAGCCCGTGGGCCGAGGACCCGTACGACGCGGTCGTGTCCTTCACGTTCTTCTTCGTTCCCCTCGTGGCGGGCCTCTGCCTGGTCCGGCTGCCGCTCTGTCGCTCCGATAAGCCGCAGTCCGTCGAGCGCATGGTCGACCTGCTACGCGGTAGTCGGGTGGCGATCGCAGCCGTGCTCGTCACCCTGGTCGCCGACTGGGCGAGCGTACTGCTCCGATCGAATCAGGCCAGCTGGTCCGCCTCAACAGGCATCCTCGTCGGGCTACTGGCGTTGTTGACGACGGTCACCGTCGCGGCGACCGTCGTCCTCCGCAGAGCGTTGACACAGCCGCTTCCGGCGGCGGATCGAGGCGCGGCGTCTGCGGACTGGTTCGCCGACATCGTGGCGATCGCGGATCAGGCCTGTCGTCATATCGGGCCCCTTGGGCCTCTCGGTCGACGAGCGGTCGGCTGGACCGACCATCATGCCGTTGCGGTCATCCGCCGCCGTCCACTCGCTGCGGCCGCCGCGGCAGCCCTGGGATTCGGAGCGATGATCGCGGCATCAATGTCCTTCGAGGAGGGCGTCGCGCCGGTGCTCGGCTTGTTCTTCGTCGTCGGCGCAGCGGGCATGTTCGCTTTCCTCGTGGTCGCGGGCTCGTATCTCGGGCTGGTCCGTGGCGCCCCGCCTTCGGTTGGTGTCCGGCGGCGGCTCATCGATGCGGCGGTCGTCAGCTGCGCGAGCGTTCCCGTCGCGCTCGCCTTCCGAACATGGCTCTGGTGGGTCGTCGGCTCGACCGAAGCCAGTGCCGGCCTTGGCGCCCTGGCCTCACTGTTGACCATCGTGGCCGTCGGCACGTTCGTCCTGATCCTTGTGGCCGAGTCCATTGCTGGCAGGCACGCCCCCGAGAATGGTTGACGCGCTGCGGGTCGATTGTCGGGAGAGTCGGCCATCGATAGGGCGACCGCGGAAGACGATCGCGGGGGAGCTGCGGCCGGCAGGGCTCGCCACCATGGGTTCATCGTGTCGCTGGAGTCGACCCCATCGGTGTCCGCTTCGAGCTGCGGTGTGTCGCTACCATAGCCGACGTGGAGTTCCCGATCCGCCTGCA
>JAYTXO010000100.1:0-3186 GCA_043742905.1 Microbacteriaceae bacterium
CCCAGGACGCGATCTTGCTCGCGGCCTCCGATCCGCCGTGCGCGGTCTTGTGCATCACGCGCGGAGTTTCGAACGACCGCAGGTGAAACAAATGGCCTCACCAGGGAGCCAGGCGAGCCACCAGGGAGCCAGGCGAGCCGCCAGCCGGCCGCGCGGCTAGACCCGCTCGAGCGCTTGCAGCAGATCGGCGAGCAGGTCGGCGACTCCCTCAATGCCGACCGAGAGCCGCACGATGTTCTCCGGAACAGCAAGCGCGGTGCCTTTAACCGAAACGTGCGTCATCTGCGAGGGGTAGCACATCAGCGACTCGACTCCGCCGAGCGACTCCGCCAACTGGAATAGCTTCGTCGACTCGGCGAACTTCCGCGCGGTCGGACCGTCGGTGAGCTGCAGAGAGATCATTCCGCCGAACGACTTCATCTGCGAGGCGGCAAGGGCGTGGCCCGGGTGGTCGGGCAACCCAGGGTAATAGACGGTCCCGACCTTCGGGTGCGCTACCAACGCCTCCGCGATGGTCTGCGCGTTCGAGGAGTGGCGGTCCATGCGCACCGCAAGGGTCTTGATGCCGCGGATGGTGAGCCAGGCATCCATCGGGCTGGAGACCGCGCCGACACCGAACTGCAGGAAGGCGACCTTGTCGGCCAGGCTCTCGCCGCCGACGAGCGTCTCGTCTCTTACGACCACTGCGCCGCCGAGCACGTCGCTGTGACCGCCGAGGTATTTGGTGGTCGAGTGAGTAACCACGTCCGCGCCGAGCAAGAGTGGCTTCTGGAGGTACGAAGAGGCGAAGGTGTTATCGACGACGACGAGCACGCCTGCCGCGTGGGCGATCTCAGCGACCGCGGCGATATCCGTGATCTTCATTAGCGGGTTGCTCGGGGTCTCGAGCCAGACCACCTTGGTGTTCGGGCGGATCGCCGCACGAACAGCGTCGAGACCCATCATCTCGACGGTCGACAGCTCGATGCCCCACGGCACGAAGACCCGATTGACCAGTCGGTGCGTTCCACCGTAGACGTCGTTGCCCATGAGCACGTGGTCGCCAGGCTTCAGGATGGCGCGCAGCAGAGCATCCTCGCCAGCGAGACCCGACGCGAAGCTGAATGCCCGGTCGCCGCCTTCGAGCGCGGCCAGAAGGGTCTGCAGGGAATCGCGGGTCGGGTTGCCACCGCGCGCGTACTCGTAGCCACCCCGTAATCCGCCGATACCGTCCTGGACGAAGGTGGTCGTGAAGTACACGGGCGGGATGACGGATCCCGTCGCCGGATCGAACCCCTGCCCCGCGTGAATGGCGGTGGTCGAGAATTCGGGAGTAGTTGTGGGCTGCGTCGTGCTGGGCTGCGTCATGGCGGCTTTCTGTGGGCGGAGCAGTTCGAGTGGAGCTAGCTGTTGAGGAAGGTAAGCAGGTCGTGTCGGGTCAGCACGGCGGCAGGTTTGCCGTCGGCGGTGACCATCAGCGCGTCGGCCTCGCGCAGTTGTTCGCGCGCCGACTCAACCGTCTCGTGCATTCCGATCAACGCGAAACGCGGCCCGATCAATCCCGCGACGGAATCGGTCAGCGCGACACGCCCGCTGAACACCGCGTCGACGAGGGTGCGCTCGTCGATCGAGCCGACGACCTCGCCCATGACCACGGGCGGTTCGGCGCTCAGTACCGGCACCTGCGAGACGTCGTACTCCTTGAAGATGCCGATCACGTCGCGAACGGTGTCGCTCGGGTGCGCGTGCACGAACTCCGGCAGCAGACCGTTCTTGCTGCTCACGATGTCGCCGACGGTCTTGCCCTCATCGGCGGGGAGAAATCCGTAGCTGCGCATCCAACTGTCGTTGAAGATCTTGCCCAGGTAGCCGCGCCCGCCATCGGGCAGCAGGATCACCATGACGTCGTCGGACCCGAGCGTGCGGGCGACCTTGAGGGCGGATGCCACGGCCATCCCGCTCGAGCCTCCGACGAGCAGCCCTTCCTCGCGCGCGAGACGGCGTGTCAACTCGAAGGACTCAGCGTCGGACGCGGCCACGATCTGGTCGACGACCGTCGGGTCGTACGCGATCGGCCAGAAGTCTTCGCCGACGCCCTCGACCAGATATGGCCGACCGGTTCCGCCGGAGTAGACGGAGCCCTCAGGGTCGGCCCCGATCACCCGCACCCGGCCCGCCGAGACCTCTTTGAGGTACTTTCCCACACCGCTGATCGTGCCGCCGGTGCCGACACCCGCGACGAAGTGCGTGATCTGGCCGCCGGTTTGCTCCCAGATCTCGGGACCGGTGGTCTCGTAGTGGCTGAGGGGCCCGTTCGGGTTGGAGTACTGGTCGGGCTTGAAGCCGCCAGGGATCTCGCGCGCCAGCCGGTCACTCACCGAGTAGTACGACTCGGGGCTGGTGGGCTCGACGGCGGTCGGGCACACCACAACCTCCGCGCCGTAGGCAATCAGAGTGTTCCGCTTATCTTCGCTGACCTTGTCGGGGCAGACGAACACGCATCGATAGCCGCGCTGCTGCGCGACCAGGGCGAGCCCGATTCCGGTGTTGCCACTGGTGGGCTCGACGATCGTGCCCCCCGGCTTCAGCTTGCCCTCGCGTTCGGCCGCGTCGATTATGCGTACGGCGATGCGGTCCTTCGAGGAACCACCCGGGTTCAGGTACTCGATCTTCGCGAGCACGGTCGCCTTGATACCCTCAGTGACCTTGTTTAACTTGACGAGCGGGGTGTTGCCGATCAGATCGAGCACGGTCTCGGCGTAGTCCATAATCCGAGCCTATCGGCGGGACTCCCCCTGTGACGGGTGGTCGAATCGCCTCCGATCAGAGCAGACGGTCGAGCGCTCGCAGCGGAATCGTGGTCCAGTCCGGTCGGTGATTGATCTCGTAGACGACCTCGTAGACCGCCTTGTCGATCTCGTATGCACGCAGGAGCGCCTCCGCGGCCGCGGACGGTTCGAGCCCATATCCACGCAGAAACGCGGAGCGGTTGCGACTGACCCAGTCTTCGGCGTGCTCGCTGTCGGCGTCCCCGAGCGCGATGGATACCGAGTGGGCCGCGTAGTCGAGCGAGCGGAGCATTCCCGCGATGTCGCGAACGACCGAGTCCAGCCGGATGCGGTCTTCACGTTGCTGGGACGGCTCCCCCTCGAAGTCGATGATCTTCCATCCCGCTGTCGTGCGGAGCGTCTGCCCGAGGTGGAAGTC
>JAYTXO010000101.1:0-2942 GCA_043742905.1 Microbacteriaceae bacterium
AAGGGGATCGCAGCGAACCTCAGGCGCTGGTCGTCGAGAGCGTACTCATCCAGCGGGGCTCCGGGGAGATCCGTCCTCGCAGACCGTGACGAGCGCGTCAACGTAACCCGCTAGTTGCCGCTGCCCTTGGCGCAAGCCTGCTCCGCAGCGTTTTGACCGGTGATCGCCGCAGGAAGCGCAGTCCGCACCGCTAGGGCGACCGTGGCGGTCAGCATCGTGAGAATCGCGGCCGTGGCGGTCCGCATCGTGGGAGATGGGGTCGCGCGGCTCAGTGCGCCACGGTCGCAATATCTGAACGTGCATTTCCTGAGGACGCCAATCGGCGCCATGAAGGGAACCTCAGCTGAAGTCCGCGTCGGGCGCCGAACCGTAGCTGAAATCGAGTCGCGGGCGCCGGCCACGGTTGAGAACGCCGCCGCTCTCCTCGAGGTAGCAGGCGCCGCAGAGCGCCTCGTAGCTCACCTCCCGTGCACCGCTTCCACTGAGCTTCGTCGACGTGTCGATGGCAACCTGATCACCGTCGAAGACGAAGACCCCGTCCACCTTGCGGGCGTTGAACATCGCCTTCCGGCCGCAGCGGCAAATGGTTTTGAGCTCCTCGAGCGAATGGGCGATCTCGAGCAGGCGCCGACTTCCGGGGAACGCGACCGTCTGAAAGTCCGTCCGGATGCCGTACGCGAGCACCGGAACATCCTCCTCGATCGCGATCCGCAGCAGGTCGTCGACCTGGCCTTCGCTCAGGAATTGCGCCTCGTCGACCAGGAGGCACGACACATCCCGCTGAGTCGTCCGGATCAATCGGGCTCGCTCACGCATGAACAGGGCCAGAATATCTTCGTCGGGTGCGATGGTGAAGTCGACGGCCCGAGATGCCCCCAACCGCGACACGATCTCGTTGTCGCCACGCGAGTCGATGGCCGGCTTCGCGAGCAGCACGCGCTGGTTGCGCTCTTCGTAGTTGTAGGCGGTCTGCAGCAGAGCTGTGCTCTTACCGCTGTTCATCGCCCCGTATCGGAAGTACAGCTTCGCCACGCGCCTACTCCAGGAAGCCGTCTTCGGCGGCACGGCGCATAAGTTCCGCCTTTTTGCTTGCCGGACGGCCGATCTTCGCGTACTTCTCGCGCACGCGGCGCAGGTACGTCTTCGCGGTCTCGTATTGCACATTCATGCGCGCCGCGACCTCGATAGTGCTGATGCCCGTGACGTAGAGCTTGAAAGCCTCCTGCTCGCCGAAGCTGAGCTTCGGGCGAAGCTGCGGAGCAGCTCCGGCTGGCAGCGGGCGCCAGGGGTGCGGATGCGCGCCGTCGCTTTGCATGCCCATCACCTGGCGGGCGGCATCCATAACCTGCGACATCGGGAGCGACTTGGCGAGAAAGACCGCGGCACCCGCCGCCATCGCCCGTTCACGGGCTTCGTCGGAGTCGACGCTGGAGAGCACGATCACCTTCGCTCCTGCGGCACGGCAGGTGCGAACTCGCGCCTCAATCGACACCGCCTCCTTCAGCTGGAAGTCGATGAAGACGAGTTCAGTCGGAAACACCGGGCTGTGCACGAGCTGCAACCAACTGGCCGCGGAGAGCACCAGATCGAAGTCGTGTGCGTGCTGGCCGATCCAGCTGCTCAGGCTGTCGAGAAGCACCTCGTGGTCGTCCAGGATGGCCAGACGAACTCGCTGGGTGGGCGTCGAGGTCGCGGCATGGTCGGTGAGACTCATACCCATATCTTAGGCGAATGGGGTACATCGGGCCGGGGATGGCGCGCAGTTCAGAACAGTGTGGGCTGGATTCGCACGGCCCCGGCGGGGCTGAGCTCGGCGGTGAGGAGACCTCGCCCACCCTCGTCGTGCGTCGCAGCCCGGATCCCCGCGGGCCGATGCGCCCGCACCACCCCGGTTGCCGGATCGAGTCGCGGTGGGCGGTCGAGCCCGTGCTTGCGAAGCAACGGTTGCACTCGCGCCGCGAGCCAGTTGCGGTAGTCCTTCGGCGCGTACGAGCCGCCGCGGTACATCTCGGCGTAGCGCTCGACCAGATCCGGATGCTCGCGAACGATCCACGCCAGGTACCACTCGCGCGCGCCTGGGCGCAGATGCAGGGCGGAATACGCGACCGTGGTGGCCCCGGCATCCGCGATCATGCCGAAGGCCTGATCCAGGTGCGCGATCGAATCGGTGAGGAACGGCAGTATCGGCATCAGGAACACCGCGCACGACAACCCGGCATCGCGCACCGCTTTCACCGTGGCGAGCCGCGCCGCGGTACTGGGGGTGCCGGGCTCGACCGAACGCTGCAGATCGTCGTCGTAGATCGCGATCGACATCGACACGTCGACTGGCACGTGCTCCGCCGCATCCTGCAGCAGCGGCAGATCGCGCCGAAGCAGACTCCCCTTCGTCAGGATGCTGAAGGGCGTACCTGATGCCGCAAGCGCCGCGATGATCCCGGGCATCAGCTGGTAGCGGCCTTCGGCCCGCTGATACGGGTCGGTGTTGGTGCCCAACGCAACCGGATGGCGCCCCCAGCTCGGCTTCGCCAACTCACGCTCGAGCACCTCGGCGACGTTCACCTTGACGATGATTTGGGAGTCGAAGTCTCTGCCGGCGTCGAGGTCGAGGTAGGTGTGAGTATTGCGCGCGAAACAATAATTGCAGGCATGACTGCAGCCCCGGTACGGGTTGATCGTCCAGCCGAACGGCAGTGCGTTCGCGGCCCCTGGAACGTGATTCAGCGCGCTCTTAGCGAGAACCTCGTGGAAGGTGATGCCGGCGAACTCGGGGGTCTGAACCGAACGCACGAGCGAGCTCAGTTTGACGAGCCCCGGCAGCGCGTCTGCCTGCTCAACCTCGACTTCTTGCCCGCTCCACCGCATGCCTTGACTAGAACACACGTTCGAATGTCTGTCAAGCCGCACGGGTGCATCCGCGTCGTTCTCAATGCGGGGCCCGA
>JAYTXO010000102.1:0-2607 GCA_043742905.1 Microbacteriaceae bacterium
GAAGAAGCGCTGAAGCAGGCGAAGAACTACGAAGCCCCCGTCATCGTGCACGTGATCACCGAGAAGGGGCACGGCTTCGAGCCAGCGCTCGCAGATGCGGCAGACCAGTTTCATGCTGTGGGACATATCGACCCCGAGACGGGCGAGCCGATCGAGCAGGCAAGCAGGCCGTCCTGGACCTCGGTGTTCGCCGACGAGATCGTTGAGCTCGCCGATCGTAATCCGAAGATCGTCGGCATCACGGCGGCGATGCTGCGCCCGACTGGCCTGCACCGTCTCGCCGAGAAGTACCCCGACCGAGTCTTCGACGTGGGGATCGCCGAGCAGCACGCCGTCACGAGCGCGGCGGGTCTCGCCTTCGGCGGACTTCACCCCGTGGTCGCCCTCTACGCGACGTTCGTGAATCGTGCGTTCGACCAGGTGCTGATGGATGTCGCGCTCCACAAGGCGGGCGTCACCTTCGTTCTCGACCGCGCCGGCGTGACAGGGCCCGATGGGCCTAGCCACCATGGCATGTGGGATCTTGCGATCCTGCAGGCCGTGCCCGGCATTCGGATCGCGGCGCCGCGCGATGCGGAGCGACTGCGGGAAGAACTGGCCGAAGCCGTCCTGGTCGACGACGCTCCCACCGTGTTGCGCTTTCCGAAGGGTAGCGTTGGCAACGAGTTCGAGGCTGAACGACGCACTGCCGACGGGGTGGACGTTCTGCGCGAGGCACCACATCGCGATGTCCTGATCGTCGCGGTCGGCCCGATGGCAAGGCTTGCCCTTCAGGTTGCCGAGCGCCTCGCGGCACAGGGGATCGGGGCGACTGTGATTGACCCACGCTGGGTGATCCCGGTGGCCCCGAGCATCATCGAGTTCTCGAGGCAGCACCGACTGGTGGTCACGATCGAGGACGGAATTCGCGTCGGCGGTGTCGGTACGCGCATTCGCCAGGAGCTTCGCGCGGCCGGAGTCGACACGGCCGTCGACGAGCTTGGGCTGCCCGACGAGTTCATTCCGCACGCCTCTCGCGACGAGATTCTCGCCGATGTCGGACTCACCGACCAGCAGATTGCCCGGGACATCGTGTCGCAGGTGCTCGGTCAGCGCATCCCGGTGGCTCGGCCGCTTCCCGAGTATGCCGAGGAGCGCGTCGAGCACGAGAAGTTCTAGTCATGTGAACGAAAGGCTCAACACCACATGAAGCACACCACCCTCGGCTCCCTCCACGTCTCCCGACTCGGACTCGGCACAATGGGCATGTCAGCGTTTTATACGGGTGCAGGCACCGATGAAGCTGAGTCGATCCGCACGATCCGGCGCGCCCTTGAACTCGGCGTCACCTTCTTCGACACGGCCGAAATTTACGGCCCGTACGTCAACGAGGAGCTGCTCGCAAAGGCCCTGGGGGAGGACCGCGACTCGATCGTGATCGCCACCAAGGGCGGAACCGTCCAGCACCTTGGCGACGGTTCATACGGCTACGACGGCCGCCCCGAGAACCTGCGGATCGCGCTGGAGGGCTCCCTGAAGCGCCTGGGCACCGATCACATCGATCTGTACTACCAGCATCGGATGGATCCGAACACCCCGATCGAGGACACGGCCGGCGCGTTCGCGCAGTTCATCGCCGAGGGCAAGATCCGCGGCTACGGTCTGTCGGAGGCTGCACCGGAGCGGATCCGTGCCGCGCACGCCGTGCATCCGATCACCGCGATCCAGACCGAGTACTCGCTGTGGACTCGTGACCCGGAAGCCGAGCTGCTCCCGTTGCTGCGCGAACTCGGGGTCGGCTTCGTGCCGTACTCGCCGCTCGGTCGCGGTTTCCTGACCGGCGCAATCCGCTCGCTCGACGCGCTCGACGCGAGCGATTTCCGCCGCAACAACCCGCGGTTCGAGACGGCGAACCTCGCTGAGAATCTGAAGATCGTGGATGCCGTGCAAGCCGTTGCATCCGAACTCGGTGCCACGCCCGCGCAGGTCGCCCTCGCGTGGATCCTGGTTCAGGGGGAGGGGATCGCCCCGATCCCGGGCACCAAGCGCGTCAGCCGTCTCGAGGAGAACGTTGCAGCCGACGCCGTGGTGCTCTCGGCCGAGCAGCTCGCGACCCTCAGCGCCCTGCCCGCCCCGAGTGGTGACCGCTACGCGGACATGTCGGCGGTCAATCGCTAGGCCTACGGGGACGCTCTGCTGGCTCCGATGTCGTTGGTCTGGTTCATGATGCGGGCAGCGTGAACCAGATCGACAAGGCCACTCGTCAGTGCTGCAAGACCGACCAGAGGAACCCGTGACTCAGACCACCGCATCCCACTCCACCGCCTACGCGGAGGGCCAGCTCGACTCGCGCTCCCGTGTGGCGATCGTGCTTCTGCTCGCCGCGGTATTCGTGGTCTTCTTGAACGAGACGTTCCTGAGCGTCGCGCTGCCCAGCATCCTGGTCGACCTGAGGATCACGCCGAGCCTCGGCCAGTGGCTTACCACCGGCTTTGCGCTCACGATGGCAGTCGTCATCCCGACCACCGGATGGTTCCTTCAGCGACTCAACACGCGCCCCGTCTTCATCACCGCGATGAGCCTGTTCTGCGTCGGCACGCTGATCGCAGCCACGGCACCCGGATTCGA
>JAYTXO010000103.1:0-2843 GCA_043742905.1 Microbacteriaceae bacterium
CACGCAACGTGATTCGTTCCGGTCGCACCGAGTTTGTCCCGCCGCGTCCAAGCAGGCTCTTCGACAGGTTCTCGTCGAAGATGTTTGATGTGCCAACGAACGATGCGACAAAGGATGTTTTCGGTCGTTCGTAGATTTCGGTCGGCGTGCCGAGCTGCACGACTTTGCCGTTGTTGAACACGGCGATGCGGTCACTCAGCGTGAGCGCTTCTTCTTGGTCGTGGGTGACGAAGATAAACGTGATCCCCAGCGAGCGCTGCAACTCTTTCAGCTCGACTTGCATCTGCTCGCGCAGTTTGAGATCCAGCGCACCGAGCGGCTCGTCCAGCAGCAGAACCTTGGGTTTGACGACGGTCGCCCTGGCCAGTGCGACTCGTTGGCGTTGACCGCCGGAGAGTTCGCTGGGTTTGCGGGCTCCGTAGTTCGACAGGCGCACGGCATCCAACGACTCCTGGGCGCGTGCCAGGCGTTCTGTTTTCTTCACCCCGCGTACCCGCAGCCCAAAAGCCACGTTCTCGAGCACTGTCATGTGCGGGAACAGTGCGTAGTCCTGAAAGACCGTATTGACGTCACGATCGAAAGGCGCGTTTCCCGTGACATCGCGACCTCGAAGCTGCACCGTGCCTGTGGTCGGCTGCTCGAACCCGGCAATCAGCCTGAGCACCGTGGTCTTTCCCGAACCGGAGGGACCGAGCATGGAGAAGAACTCGCCCTCCGCAATGTCCAGATCCACACCGTCAACAGCGGTGACCGAACCGAAGGATTTGGTGAGTCCAGTGAGCCGAATTGCGGGCGCCACAATCGGTTCTGGCTGCACGAAAAACTCCTCTGTTCGATCTCTAGCTAGATCATATGGAAACAGAGGTCTTGCGCAAACTGCCACTATCAGTGGCTCTATTACAGTCGGGTAACACGTCCTCGCTAAAGCAGCACGTGAAGTGCCACGCGTGATTCACCCCTCGACCCTCACTTGGGGTGTCGTTTTTGCTCCCCTCGAGAGAGCCGGTCGCGCTGGACTGGTCGAGAAGAGGCTGACGGATGCCATCGCGCTGGGTGTTGTCGAGCATGCCGATCGCCCTCCTCGCCACCGTCACCGCCCGTCGCCACCGCCCGTGACACTCTCGAATCCCCGCGCGACAAGGGCCTGGTCAAAACTGTGCGCTGCAGGGGCGGCGGCAGCTTCGTCATCAGGCATCCGGACGATAGGACACGAATCGAGAATGGCCGCATCCTCGAGGTGTCTCGGGGCGATCTGCGCGACGTCGGCGTGTGTTTCAGCATTATCGGGACGGGTGCCGCCGAGTGGTCTGCGGAGCGAGCATCGATCGACGAAATGGAGAACCTGAGGCCCTCGGTGGGTTCTCCTAACTAAGCCGAGGAGGGTTCGACACGGCGCAGTGACATGAATTTCCCCCTGAAACTGGCCGCACTCAGCCTTTCGGTCCGCCTGGCTCACGACGAGGTGCGGTCTCAGGCCGAAATCGGGCCGATGCTGCGGATGAGCATGCAAGATGATGCCTGTCGCGCTGCGAGCCGGGACGCCCCTGCAGATCGTGCAGGCCATCGGCGATGTCGACGGCGAGGCCGTACGAAGGCTGACAACGGACCACATCGCCGCAACGGTTGACTGGCTGATTGACGCGCAGTCTGCATTGGAAACGGCATGTCACTTGGCATGACTGAATTCACCCGTTTCGCAGCGGTTGGGGCAGACCCACCGGCCCACACGCCGGTCGAGCCCTCTTCTGCGATTTCGACCCACGGATCACGGATCACGCCATTGACACAGTTTCGCTCGGACGGCATTTCACGTTGCCGGTTCCACCACATGCTCGTGCATAACAACGGCTGGCAGATACTTCGCGATGGAGCGAAGTACTGGCTGAAGCCGCCCGTGAGCGAAGACCCTCTGCAGATCCTTCGACCGATGCCGAGCAAAAGTCCCGCCCTCGCGGAGTTGCTGTCGAGTCGGCTGGTGGTCTGACTGGTGGTCTGACTGGTGGTCTATTTGGTGGCCACAATCCCGCAACAGGCCCGCCTGTAGAATTAGACAACCTTCACATTCAGGCACCTCTTCATCGACTCGGTGCCGCCTATATCGAACCGGAGAACGCCATGGCTGCTGCCGACAGTGCTTTTCAGATACACACTGCTCCGACCAACACTGCTCCGACGCTCACTCCTCAGATACCCGACAAGCCCGCCCTCGAAGGCCTCGAAGCCAAATGGGATGCCGCATGGGAGTCCGCTGGCACGCACCGGTTCGACCGGGCCAACGCCACCAAAGACAATGTCTTCTCCATCGATACCCCGCCGCCAACGGCATCCGGAAGCCTGCATATCGGGCACGTCTTCAGCTACACGCACATGGACCTCATCGCGCGCTACCAGCGGATGCAGGGCAAGAATCTCTTCTACCCGATGGGCTGGGACGACAACGGTCTTCCCACTGAACGCCGCGTGCAGAACTACTACGGCGTGCGCTGCGACCCAACGCTGCCCTACGATCCCGGCTTCACCCCGCCGCTCGAGGGCGGAGATAACGCGTCATCCAAAGCCGCGGACCAGCAACCGGTCTCCCGGCGCAACTTCATCGAATTATGCGAGCGCCTCACCGTCGAAGACGAGAAGCAGTTCGAGGATGTCTGGCGCAAGCTCGGTCTCAGCGTCGACTGGACGCAGAGCTACCGCACCATCGGCGACGAAGCCCAGGCCGCTGCCCAGCGCGCATTCCTTCGCAACCGGGCCCGCGGCGAGGCGTACCAGGCGGATGCCCCGACCCTATGGGACGTAACTTTCCGCACCGCCGTGGCCCAGGCCGAACTCGAAGACAAGGAGCAGCC
>JAYTXO010000104.1:0-2037 GCA_043742905.1 Microbacteriaceae bacterium
GGACGCATTCCGCACCAGGGGTTCTTCGGCGATGCGAATGCTGAGGACCACGCAGTGATCGAGTCGGCCCTCGACGCCGCCGACGTGCGTGCGCTCGCCGAGCGCGATGTCACGACGCTCTCGGGTGGAGAACGCCAGCGGGTACTGCTCGCCCGCGCGCTCGCCCAGCAGCCGAGGTTGCTCGTGCTCGACGAGCCGAGCAATCACCTCGACATCGCGGCGCAGCTCGCCGTGCTTGGTCTTCTCCGATCGTTGGCATCCAGCGGGGTCACGGTGCTGGCAGCACTGCACGATCTCAACCTCGCGAGCGCCTACTGCGATCACGTGATCGTGCTCCGCAATGGTGTGGTTTTCGCCGCCGGGCCGACCGCGGAGATCATCACTCCCCGGCTTGTGCGAGCGGTCTATGGTGTGCGGGCGACTGTGCTCGAGCATCCGCAGACCGGCCGACCGATGGTGGCGTTCGGGCCGCTCGCTTAACCCGGTGGGGACCAGTGCCGACTGCGGCGTGCTCGTCGAGGAAGAGGCTCAGTCGTCTGACCGCAAACCGCGTCGCATCCCTGACCACGCGGACGAAGGGAACAGGGTTGACCGCAGGCGGCGTGGGCGATCGGCAGCTGCTCGAAGATCGACGATGATCTGACGCGCGTCGGCAGCGAGCGATGTCGAGCTTGTGATGAGCAATCCCCGGCGCGGTGAGCCGACAGCACTTCCGTAGCTCTCGCGTTCCACTGCCGCCCTCAGACGGTCGATCGAACCACGTTCCGCTCCACCGACAGCCTCCGCCAGCAGGTGCGCCGCTTCCCGCGGAGTCGCAGTGTCCGGCAGGTCGATGCCAAGGTCCGCCGCGGTATCGAGCACCTCTCGCCAGGCCATGAGCGCGGTCGCTTCCCCCCGGGCGACTGCCCGAAGCCGCCGACGGCGCAGGAGCACCCGGGTCGCTGAAGGGGCCAGACCGAGCACAGCTGCCCCGAAGAGGGCGACCAGCAACCACATCCAGGCGCTGATCGAGCTGGCTTGACCGGCTCCGGCAGTCGCCCGCGTGGTCGGCTCCGGTGCAAGTGGTGCCGCCGATGCCGAAGGCTTGGCACTCGCGCTGGCCGATGGCGCCGGGGTGGCGGTATTGAACGGCGTCGGAACATCCGGGGATGCCACATTCGCATACGCCGGCACGTCACCCCGGCTGACGGTTGGCTCGAAACGCGTCCAGCCGATGCCGTCGAAGTAGAGTTCCGGCCAGGCGTGCAGGTCGTGCGACGTGACGGTGAATGCCGTGCGACCGTTGACCGTCGCGCTCAGCCGGGTGCCGGGAAGGAAGCCAACGGCAACGCGCGACGGGATGCCGAGGCTGCGCGCCATTACGGCCATAGCCGATGCGAAGTGGATGCAGTATCCCTCCTTCGCCTTGAGAAACGCGGCAATTACCGACATGCCGATGCCGTCGTAACCCTTATCCACGGGTGCAGTCTCGGAGTACTGAAAGTCCCCCTCGCGGAAGAACCGCTGAAGCAGAAGAGCCTTCTCGTAATTGCTTGTGGCCCCACCGGCGACCTTGGCGGCGGTACTTGCGATGATCTTCGGCATGGCCGGCGGCAGGGCGAGGAAGCGGTCGAAGCCGGTCGGCACTGTCGTGCCCGCACTCGTCAGCTGTGCCGGCGTCGGCTCGATGATGAGGCTCGTCGCCCGGTAGGATTCATTGCTCGCATCGCGGTTGGGACTCTTCACGGCGAGGCCATCGGAATCCCAGTACCAATCGCCATCGAGACCACGGACGCGCGACGTGGGATAGGGCAGCGGCAACCACGGACTCGTGAGCCCGTCCACGGTCACGAAGATCTGGTCTTCCTTTGTGGCCACGTTGGCCGACAGACCGGGCGGTGCCCCGATTGCAGCCGGGGTGTTGGTGGACCGCTGCCGGAAGGCATTCGGCGCCCAGTCGGACCCACTGAAGTTCTGCAGGCTCACGAGTCGCAAGTACTGGGCCGTGCCGGAATCGCTGCTGTAGCCGAGCACGGTGTGCTTCACGCCCTGCCGCAG
>JAYTXO010000105.1:0-2630 GCA_043742905.1 Microbacteriaceae bacterium
TGGACTGTTCGATAGGCCGCGCGCTTGTATCCGCCGGGCCGCGAGCCGATAGTCCTGCACAGCACAGGGGTTCTGCGCCACGATCATCCCCCTCGGACCACCGCCGAGAGTGACCTAGCGGCACCGACCCACTATCTCGTATACTTGTCTAACAATGTTGTCGCCATCAGCCCAGTCCCCTCGGGGCACCGTGCTCAGAACCACCTCTCTGCCCGAAGCCGTCTATGACGCCCTGCGCGAGAGCATCGTCACCATGGTCGATCGTCCGGGGGCGCTTCTGACCGAGTCAGCTGTCGCCGAGCGATACGGCGTCGCTCGCCCCACCGCGAAGGCCGCCCTCGAACGTTTGGTGAGCGAGGGTTTGCTGTGGCGACGGGCGCATCATGCCGCGCAGGTTCCGGAGCTCAGCCGCGACGACATCCAGGATCTCTATTCCAACCGCGTCATTCTGGAAGAGGCCGCTCTTCGCAATCTCACCGCTGACGCCGTGGCCCCTATCGCCGCTCTCGCCGTGCATCGAGAGCTGCTCGAGCATGTGCGCTCCGATGATCGTGCCGCTCTCGCGCGCAGCGATCTCGACTTCCACCGCCAACTCGTGCTGGCCCAACACAGCCCACGCCTCGCGAGGATGCACAGCCTGCTGATGGGAGAGATCGAGCTCTGCATCGGCCAGGTACAGTCGCACCAACTCCTCCGGCCGGCGGATGTCGCACTCCAGCACCAGGGCATCCTCGACGCCGTGGCGGCCGGGGATGCCCCGCTCGCTGCTCGACTCATCCGCGCGCACATAGAGGGTGCCCGTGACCGGCTCCTGCAGAAATTCGACAGTGAGTCGCCCGCATGACCATCACCGTCGCGGTGCCCGACATCCCAATGTTCGATCGCCTCTCTCCTCTCGGGGACGACGTCGCGATCGAGGTGTGGACGACGGATGACCCGCCCCTCGAGCATCCCGTCGACCTTGTCGTGCTGCCGTACTCGGTCTCAACCGCCGCGCTCGGCGCCTTGGCACATTCTCCGGTCTCGGTGATCCAGAGCCAATCGCTCGGGTACGACGCCGTGAAACAGACACTCCCCGCTGGGCTCGCCTACTGCAACGCCGTCGGAGTTCATGAGGGCCCGACTGCGGAACTCGCCGTCGCCCTGATTCTCGAGAGCCAGCGCGGTCTCGACGTCATCGCCCGCGCGCAGCCCTCCGGCAGCTGGCAGCGCGACTGGTACCCCGGCCTTCTCGGGCACTCGGTGCTCATCGTCGGAGTCGGCGGAGTCGGCGAGGCCGTGGCCGCGCGACTCGAGCCGTTCGGCGTCAGCCTCAGTCGGGTGGCACGTACCGCTCGCGAAGACCGGCGGGGGGTCATCCACTCCCTCAGCGACCTCCCGGTACTACTCGGTGAGGCGGATATCGTCGTGCTGGGCATCCCCCTCACTGCCGAGACCACCGGCATGGTCGACGCAGTCTTCCTCAGCCAGATGAAAGCTGGCGCCCTGCTGATAAACGTGTCCCGCGGCGCGATTGTCGATACCGCGGCAGTCACAGCACGTGTCGCGAGCGGAGCGATCCGGGTCGCCCTGGATGTCGTTGACCCCGAACCGCTCCCGCCGGATCACCCGCTCTGGACTTTGCCCGGTGTGATCATCACCCCGCACCTCGGCGGCCAGGTCGCGAGCATGGCCTCCCGCATCGATCCGCTCGTGCGCCTGCAGGTCTCCCGGCTGCGAAATGGCCTCTCCCCCGTGAACATCGTCGTCGACACAAGGAAGTCATCATGAAACTGGAACGCCACTTCCCCCGGGTGCGCGATCTCGCGCCGCTCATGCACTTCGCCACCCCGGAGTTCAACGCGAAGAAGCGTCGGCTCGAGAAGGCGTTGACTATCCACGACCTGCGCACGATCGCACAGAAGCGCACCCCGAAGGCCGCCTTCGACTACACCGAGGGAGCCGCCGAGGCGGAGATCTCGCTCGCCCGTGCGCGCCAGGCGTTCGAAGACATCCAGTTCAATCCGGCGATCCTGCGGGACGTCTCGGTGGTCGACACTTCTTCTACGGTGCTCGGCGGTCCGACCGCACTGCCGTTCGGCATCGCGCCGACCGGCTTCACCCGCATGATGCACAGCGAAGGTGAGATCGCCGGGGCCGGCGCGGCCGAGGCGGCCGGTATCCCGTTCTCGCTGTCCACCATGGGCACCACCGCCATCGAAGACGTGAAGGCCGCGAACCCGACCGGGCGCAACTGGTTCCAGTTGTACATGTGGAAAGACCGCGACCGCTCGATGGCGCTCGTCGACCGGGCCGCGAAGGCCGGGTTCGACACCCTGCTGGTGACCGTGGATGTGCCCGTGTCCGGTGCCAGGCTGCGCGACAAACGCAACGGGTTCTCCATCCCGCCGCAGCTCACTCTCGGCACCGTCATCAACGCCCTGCCGCGGCCGGAATGGTGGATCAACTTCCTCACCACCGAGCCGCTCGCCTTCGCCTCCCTCGACCGTTGGTCAGGCACCGTCGGTGAGCTGCTCGACACGATGTTCGATCCGACGGTCACCTTCGACGACCTCGCCTGGATTACGGACCAATGGCCGGGCAAGGTCGTGGTCAAGGGAGTGCAGAGCCTCGACGATGCCCGGCGGCTG
>JAYTXO010000106.1:0-8204 GCA_043742905.1 Microbacteriaceae bacterium
AGTGTCGCGGGCCCGAGGTGCGCGAGCTGCTGTCCGCGCTGAATACCGGCCACGACGGCGGAGCGGGCACCCTGCACGCCAACTCGCTCGCAGACGTGCCGGCACGGCTCGAGGCCCTCGCCGCGCTCGCAGGTCTGTCGGTCGAGGCGATGGCGCGGCAGGCGGTCAGCGCATTCGACGCGGTGCTGCACGTCGAGCGCACGCCAAATGGGCGACGCCTTGCCGCGCTTGGGCGGCTCGCTCTCGACCCGCAAAGTCGGCTGGTAGTCGCGACGTGAGGATGCAGCAGTTGGCACCGGCGACGCGGCACTCACCGCTGCCTCCCGACTTCGACACGGTCGCGCGGGTAGTACAGCGCCTGGCGGTACTGATGGATGCCGGTATCGCGCCGGTCTCCGCCTGGCGTCACATTGCGGCCGCCTCGCCATCGCCGGTCGTGCGCGACGTGGTCGAACGCGGCATCGTTGAGCGCGGCGCCGTCGGACGCGAGCTCGCCGAGCACCTCCTTGATGCTCGCAGTCTCGCGCCCCCAGCGGAACGCGCGGCCTGGGCAGCGCTCGCGGCGGCTTGGTGGGTGGCGGTCGACGCGGGGGCGCCGCTCGGGCCGACGCTGCAGCGCTTCGCCGCCTCGCTGCGCTCACTCGCGCAGTCGATGCGCGATGTAGAGGTGGCCCTCGCCGGCCCTCTCGCCACCAGCAGGATCGTGCTCGCACTGCCGGCGGTCGGGTTGCTGTTCGGCGTGCTCCTCGGCTTCGATGCGCCGCGCATTCTGGTGACGACGCCGCCGGGCTGGACGTGCCTCGTGATCGGCGGCCTGCTCATTCTCGGGGGGGTGCGCTGGAACCGGCGACTGCTCCACGCGGCCCGCACGACCGACACCGCGCCGGGACTCGGGCTCGAGCTACTCGCGATCGCGGTGTCGCTCGATCGTGCGAGAGCAGCAGTGAACACGGCGCTGCGCGAGGCCGGTTTCGCGACGTTGGGGGAGGAGGCGGATGCCGTTCTGACTTTCGCGTGCGCCGCCGGAGTGCCCGCAGCGGCCCTGCTACACGCGGAGGCCGAAGAGCTGCGCCGCCGCGCTCGGACGGACGCGCAACTGCGTGCCGCCCAACTCGGCACGCACCTGCAGCTTCCGCTCGGCGTCTGCATCTTGCCGGCCTTCGTCGCGCTCGGGGTGGTGCCCATTGTGATCGCGATCCTGTCGTCCACAGTTGCCCAGATTTAGACGAGTGCCCAGAGTGCCGCGAGGGCGCGGTGGCTTCGACGCAGTCGTCCCAGACTGCTTCCGCTCGTGCCGCGAGTCCGCTGCGGCGGGAGTGAGGTGGGACGAATGCGATGGAGACGAGAGCTCAGACGGCGACTACGCCACATCCGACTCAGTGATGACCGCGGCGCAGCGACCGCCGAATACGCGATCACGATCATGGCAGCAGTTGGGTTCGCCGGCGTGCTGGTGGTGATCCTCCGGTCGGCGGAGGTGCAGGGCATCCTGACCGACCTCGTGCACCGGGCCTTGACCGCGGCGGGGTGATGCTCCGACTTCAGAGTGAGCGCGGTAGCGCGGTGGCCGAGTTCGCCGTCGCGCTTCCCGCCGTGCTGCTGGTGCTCGCGACCGTGCTCGGCGGTGTGCAGCTCGGCACCTTGCAACTGCGGTTACAGGATGCTGGGGCCGACGCCGCGCGCTCCCTTGGCCGCGGTGAGCCGAAGGCCGTCGTCGCGTCTCGGATCGCCCGGCAGACACCGTCCGCGCGGTGGAGCGTCAGCCGTTCCGCCGGTCTTGTCTGCGCGCACCTCGTGGTCTCGGCGGCTCCGCCGGCCGGGTTACTCGGCCTGCAGGCTGCGGCCACGAGTTGCGCGCTCGACGAGACGTGACACGGCTTCCGCGCCCTCACGACGACCGCGGCGCGGGTGCAGTGCTCGCGCTAGCAATTGTCGCGGCCATTGTGGTCGTCGGGCTCTCCGGAGTGCTTCTCGCGGGCGGCCTGACGGCACGGCAGGCGGTGATCGGTGCAAGCGACCTGGCCGCGTTGGCGGCCGCGGACGCGGCATCTGGGGCGGTGCCGGGAGATCCGTGCGGCATCGCTAGTCGGGTCGCGATAGGCGGTGGAGCGCGGCTGGCGAGCTGCCGGGTCGACGGTCTGGTGGTCGAGGTGACGGTGGTCGCCAGCTTCGCCAGCTTTCCGATTTCGGCGCGCTCGAGAGCGGGTCCGCCGCCATGACGCGGCCGTAGTCACGCCCCAGCCGCGCGATGACCCCGTCGAGCGCGTCCGAGCAGACATCAGGCGCGGCTGTGTATGGTGGCCCACGAATGGAAGGGGAGACGTGCCGTCGACCAAGAAGCTGGTGATCGTCGAGTCACCGGCGAAGGCGAAGACCATCGCGCAGTACCTCGGCGATGGCTACGAGGTGCAGGCTTCGGTCGGCCACATCCGGGACCTCATCGAGCCCAAGAACCTTCCACCGGAGCTGAAGAAGGGTTCGATCGGCAAGTTCTCGATCGATGTCGACAATGGTTTCACTCCTTATTACGTGGTCAGTGACGCGAAGAAGAAGACGGTCGCCGATCTGAAGCGCGCCCTCAAGAATGCCGACGAGCTGTACCTCGCAACAGATGAGGACCGCGAGGGCGAAGCCATCGCGTGGCACCTGCTTGAGGTGCTGAAGCCGACGGTCCCGGTGAAGCGGATGGTCTTCCACGAGATCACCAAGGAGGCCATCCAGCGCGCGCAGGAAAACTTCCGCGAGCTCGACACCGCGCTCGTCGACGCGCAGGAGACCCGCCGTATCCTTGACCGTCTCTACGGCTTCGAAGTTTCCCCGGTGCTGTGGCGCAAGGTCGGACCCGGTTTGTCCGCGGGTCGCGTGCAGTCCGCCGCCACTCGTTTGGTTGTCGACCGCGAGCGGGAGCGGCTTGCCTTCGTGTCCGCGTCCTACTGGGATCTGATCGCAACCCTGAATGGCGGATCCGCATTCGACGCCAAGCTCGCTCGCCTCGACGGCAGGCGCGTGGCTTCCGGTCGCGACTTCGATGACCGCGGTGTGCTGGGCGCCAGCGGCAGTAGCAGCAGCGAAGCCGTCGCCCTCGACGAGGCCGCGGCCGAGACGCTCGCGGCCGCGCTCCGGCTGCCGAGCACCTCCTTCACGGTGACCAACCTCGACTCAAAGCCCTACACGCGTCGCCCGGCCGCGCCGTTCACGACCTCGACCCTCCAGCAGGAGGCCGCGCGCAAGTTGCGCTTCTCGGCTCGCCAGACCATGAGCGTCGCGCAAGGGCTGTACGAGAACGGCTACATCACCTACATGCGTACCGACTCGTCGACGCTCTCGCAGCAGGCGATCGACGCGGCGCGCAGCCAGGCCGCCAAGCTCTACGGCAAGGAAACCGTGCCAGACAAGCCGCGCGTCTACGCGAGCAAGTCAAAGAATGCCCAGGAGGCGCACGAAGCAGTCCGCCCGGCGGGGGATGTTTTCAAGACGCCGTCCGAGCTGTCCAGCGTGCTCCGCGGCAACGACTTCAAGCTCTACGACCTGATCTGGAAGCGCACCGTCGCCTCGCAGATGGCCGACGCCCGCGGGTCAACGGCGTCGGTGACGATCGCCGGGAAGACGGTGGAGGCCGGCATTGCCGAGTTCACGGCATCCGGAACCGTCATCACCTTCCGCGGCTTTCTCTCCGCCTACGAAGAGGGCCATGATGAGGAGCGCAATGGCGCAGACAAGAAGGACGACGCCGACGCGAGCCTTCCGCCGCTGACCGAGGGCCAGGTGCTCGCCCTGCAGCAAGTCGAGGCGAAGGGTCACGAGACCAGCCCGCCGCCGCGCTACACCGAAGCGAGCCTAGTCAAGTCGCTCGAAGAGCTAGGGATCGGGCGCCCGTCGACCTACGCGAGCATCATCTCGACGATCATCGATCGCGGCTACGTCACCCCACGCGGAACCGCGCTGGTGCCGAACTGGATCGCGTTCAGTGTGGTGCGGCTGCTGGAGGAGAACTTCGGCGACCTGGTGGAGTACGACTTCACCGCGGAGATGGAGGAAGACCTCGACCTCATCGCCGACGGCACTGCCGACCGCGTGGAGTGGCTGACCAACTTCTACTTCGGCAGCGACAAGCACCGCGGCCTGCGCACGGTCATCGACAACCTGGGCGACATCGACGCGCGCTCGATCAACTCGATCGAGATCACGCCCGAGATCACGCTGCGGATCGGAAAGTACGGTCCGTACCTCGAGGTGCCGCCCGCCGCCGGAGCGCCCGAGGGGGAGTCCCCGCGCCGTGTCAACGTGCCCGAAGACCTCGCGCCCGACGAGTTGACCCCGGCCAAGGCGCGCGAGCTGATCGACGCTCCGGTCAACTCCGACCGCGAGCTGGGGCTCAACCCGGTTAGCGGCAAGATGGTGGTGTCCAAAGACGGACGCTATGGGCCATACGTGACTGAGCTGGAGCCGGAGAAACCGGCCGAAGCCGCCGGGGCCGAGGCTGCTGTCGAGCCTGTCGATTCCGTCGACGAGACGGTAGATGCGGTCGACCCCGCTACTGGGGAAGTGGTTTCGACTAGCTCAACCACCAAGACTACGAAGAAGGCGCCCGCCAAGAAGGCGCCCGCCAAGAAGAAGGCGGCGGCCGCTGCCAAGCCGCGCACTGCATCCCTGTTCAAGACCATGGATCCTGCGACCGTCGACCTCGCGACCGCTCTCAAGCTGCTCGATCTTCCGCGGGTCGTCTGCCAGGATCCCGAGACCGGCGTGGACATCACCGCACAAAATGGCCGCTACGGACCGTATTTGAAAAAGGGAACGGACAGCCGCTCGCTTGACTCCGAGGACCAGATCTTCGACATTGAGATGCCCGCAGTGCTCGAGATCTTCGCGCAGCCCAAGTACGGCGCCCGCCGGCCGTCGAGTTCGCTGAAGGAGTTCGAGGCCGATCCGATCAGCGGCAAGCTCATCAAGGTACGCGACGGCCGCTTCGGCGCCTACGTGACTGACGGCGACACGAACGCGACGATTCCACGCGGCGAAGACGTCGAAGGCCTCGACTTTGAGCGTGCGGTGCAACTGCTCGCCGACAAGCGCGCGAAGGGTCCGGCCAAGCCGAAGGCCAAGCCGAAGGCGAAGCGTGCCCCCGCCAAGCGTGCCCCCGCCAAAAAGAGTTAGCACCGTGCCGACCGAGCCGGCTGTGCCGACCGAGCCGGCCGAGCCGGTCGCCGCGCACCACCCTGGCCTGTTTCTCACCCTCGAGGGGGGTGACGGCTCGGGCAAGTCGACCCAGGCGGCGCTGCTCGAGGAGTGGCTGTTGAGCCAGGGGCGCAAGGTCGTGCGCACCCGCGAACCGGGCGGGTCGGATGTCGGCAACGAGATCCGCGAGATCGTGCTGCATCGCCGCGGTCACATCGCCCCGCGTGCCGAAGCTCTGCTCTATGCGGCCGACCGTGCCCATCACATCGCCACCGTGGTGCGCCCGGCGCTGGAGCGCGGCGAGATCGTGTTGCAGGACCGCTACCTCGACTCCTCAGTCGCATACCAGGGCGTCGGACGCGAGCTCGAGGCCCGCGAGATCCGCGAGCTGTCACTCTGGGCTGCCGAGGGGCTGCTGCCCGACGTTACGGTGCTGCTCGACCTCGATGTGTCGATCGGACGGAGCCGGCTCGACGAAGCTCGTACCCGCTACGACCGGCTCGAGGCCGAGGCGGCCGACTTCCACGGCCGGGTCCGTGACGCCTACCTGGCGCTCGCCGCCGACGAGCCCGAGCGCTTCCTGGTGCTCGACGCCACGCTTCCGGTTGACCAACTTGCGGCGGCTGTGCGGTCCCGGGTGTCAGAGCTGCTCGCATAGTCTCTTGGTATGGCGTGGGATGACTTGACGGGGCAAGACGATGCCATCGCCACGATGCGCGCTGCGGCCGGGGGCGACGGCCTCACCCACTCCTGGCTGATCACCGGGCCGCCGGGGAGTGGCCGGTCTACGTTGGCCTACGCCTTCGCGGCTGCGTTGCTGGCTCGCCCGGGTACCGAGGACGCGACCGACACGCAGGTGTCGGCCCGCACGCATCCGGATCTCGGCGTGCTGAGCACCGAACGCGTGCTCATCTCGATCGACGAAGTGCGACAGCTGGTCTCCTCGAGCCAGTTCTCGCCGAGTGTCGGCCGCTATCGGGTGATGGTCATCGAAGACGCCGACCGGATGACGGAGCGCACCTCGAACGTGCTCCTTAAGGCCCTCGAAGAACCGCCGGAGCGCACCGTGTGGATCCTCTGCGCGCCCTCCGAGGCGGACCTCATCCCCACCATCCGCTCCCGTGTGCGCTGTGTGCGTCTGCGTGTCCCGCGCGTCGACGATGTGGCGCAACTCATTTCTCGGCGCGATGACGTCTCGCTGCCGGAGGCCACGCGGGCTGCGCGCGAGGCCCAGTCCCACATCGGCATGGCGCACCGGTTGGCGACAAACGAACAGGCGCGGGCCAGGCGCGCACGCACTCTGCAGCTCGCGCTCGGCGTGCGGAGCGTCTCGGGGGCGGTGCTCGCGGCCGCCGAGCTGATCGAGGTGGCGGGTGACGACGCGAAAGCGATCACCGAGGAGCGCGACACCGAGGAGCGCGAGAGCGCCATGCACTCGCTCGGCATCGCGTCGGGTGGCACAGTGCCTCCGGCGCTCCGCGCCCAGTTGAAAGCGCTCGAGGAGGACCAGAAGCGCCGGGCAACCCGCAGCTTGCGCGATGGCTTGGACCGCATCCTGGTCGATCTGCTGTCGCTCTATCGTGACATTCTCTTACTGCAGCTCGGCGTCGAGGTCGAGCCGGTCAATCTCGCCATCTATTCCGAACTCGCCATCGCCGCAAAGCAGGCGACGCCAGCCCGCACCCTGGCTACCCTTGACGCGATCGCCCAGGCGCGTCTGCGCATCGAGGGCAACGTCGCCCCCGCGCTTGCCCTCGAAGCCGCTCTGGTGAGCGCGGTGCGCTCAGCCGAAACCGTTGTCCCCTCCGGAAGGTCTCGCCCGTGACACGCTCCATCAACAGCCGACGCTCGGCCCGCCTCGTCATCGTCGTCGCCAGCGTCGCCGTCGTCAGTCTGCTGCTCGCGGGCTGCGTCTCGTGGTTCCGGCCGGCGACGTCGAGCACCACATCTACGCCGGCGAAGGAGACGGTTGCGGCCGATCTGAAGTCGTTCTACTCGCAGACCCTGACGTGGAAAACCTGTTCCGGCGCTTTCCAGTGCACCACCGTCACCGCGCCGATGGACTGGAAGAACCCGTCGAAGGCGTCCATCAAGCTCGCGTTGATCCGCAAGGTCTCTTCCGGCACCAAGCTCGGATCGCTTTTGGTCAACCCGGGTGGCCCGGGCGCGTCCGGCTATGACTTCGTGCGCGACAGCCTGAGCTACGCCGTGGACGCGACGCTGCAGAAGAACTATGACATTGTCGGCTTCGATCCGCGCGGCGTCGGCCACTCCAGCGCCGTCAGCTGCGGCGGGGCGAGCGTTCTCGACGCCTTAAACTACAGCATCGTGCCGGGAACGTTCGGATCGGATGCCTGGATCGCCTCCCTCGAGCAGGAGAATGCCGCGTTCGGCGCCAATTGCGCGAAGAACACCGGCGCCCTGCTGCACTACGTGGACACGGTGAGCGCCGCCCGCGACCTCGACCTGATGCGCGCCGTTCTCGGCGACAAAAAGCTCAACTACCTTGGCTACTCCTACGGCACCTTCCTTGGTGCCACCTACGCCGAGCTGTACCCGAAGAAGACCGGCCGACTCGTGCTCGACGGTGCGCTCGATCCGGCCACCACCGAGTTCCAGGTCACCGACGTCCAGGCGAAGGGTTTCGAGAGCGCCTTCCGCGCCTACCTGAAGAGCTGTATCGGCACTTCAGGCTGCCCGTTCACCGGCACCGTCGACGAAGCCATGACCGAGACTCGTAAGATCTTGGATCGGCTACAGGCCAGCCCACTTCAGAACTCAGATGGCCGCGAACTCGGAGCCAACACGATGTTCACGGCGATCATCTTGCCGCTCTACAACAAGGACAACTGGAGCTACCTCAAGACCCTCTTCACCGAAGTTCTGGCGGGCAAGACGACCTCTGCGTTCTTGCTCGCCGACAGCTACAACGACCGCACGCAGAGCGGTACGTACAGCTCGAACTCGACCGAGGCTTTCGTCTCAATCAACTGCCTCGACTACGTCAACAACGACTCGGTCGGGCA
>JAYTXO010000107.1:0-11283 GCA_043742905.1 Microbacteriaceae bacterium
CGACGTGTCTCTCACACAATACTCAGGGAGCCTGAATATCAGCAGAACCCACGGCATTCTGTTGTCGATTCGTAATCGCTCAGCTTACTGAGCGACGCTCGCTTGTGACCGTTGGTAAGTTGTACAAGTGGAAGCCGAGTCCGACCCGACGACACCCGCTCGGCGGGGTCCCGGCGGCAACTCGTCCACCGGCCGCGCGAGCGCCAAGAGCCGTCCGGCAGCGTCCGCCGCAAGGCCCCGAACGCCTCGAAAGCCAGCGGGCGGCGACTCGGGAACGGCTCGAGGCAACTCGGGAACGGCTGGAGGCGACTCCGGAACGGCTGGGAAGAAGGCCGCGACTCCTCGGACAAAACCCGCCGTGACGGCCCCGGCGATCCCGTCGCCGGTCGCCGCACCCGCGCGCACCCGACCGGCGGCCCGGTCGACCGCCGTGCGCCGGGCATCCGTCAAACGGGTCTCCCCGATCGCGCCCGAGATCGCACTGTCGGTCAGCGGGTTGACCAAGACGTTCGGCAATCGCACCGCCGTCGGCAACATCGACCTCAGCGTCAACGCCGGCTCCTTCTTTGGCTTCGTCGGCCCCAACGGGGCGGGCAAGACGACAACGCTTTCGATGGTCAGCGGCCTGCTGCGTCCTGATGCCGGAGTTGTCAAGATCTACAGCGTCGACGTCTGGGAGAACGCCGCCATCGCGAAGCGCTCGCTCGGCGTGCTTCCCGACCGGTTGCGGCTCTTCGACCGCTTGACGGGCTCGGAGTTCCTGCACCACGCGGGTGCCCTGCGCGGCCTCGACCGCCAAACCATCACTCGCCGCGTCGCCGACCTTGAGCGCGCCTTCGGGATCGAACACTCCGCAAAGCGTCTGGTTTCGGACTACTCGGCGGGCATGGTCAAGAAGATCGGGATCGCGGCGGCCATGATCCATTCGCCGCGGCTGCTCGTGCTCGACGAGCCGTTCGAGTCCGTCGATCCGGTCTCGGCCGAGGTCGTCATCGACATCCTGAAAAAGTTCGCCAACGCGGGCGGCACTGTCGTTCTCTCGAGCCACAGCATGGATCTGATCGAGCGCGTGTGTGACGCCGTGGCGATCATCGCCGACGGGCGAGTTCTCGCCAGTGGGCCTATTGGCGAGGTGCTGGCAGGCAAGTCGCTCGAGGACCGCTTCGTCGAGCTCGCGGGTGGCGCTACCGCGGTGGAGGGCATGGAGTGGTTGCAGAGCTTCTCCGACTGAAGGCGCGGTTGCTCCGCAACGGATTCCGTCGGACTCCGATTCGCATCATCGGCTCCGGGCTGCTGGTCATCGTCGCGCTCACCGGGCTTGTCGTCGCGTTCCGCCTCGCCGCTCAGGTCACTGTCTTCGACGGGCAGATTGTCGGGCGGGTCATCGCGGTGATCGGGGCAGACGTCGCGCTTGGCGCGCTTCTCCTGCCGATCATGTTCTCCCGGATGCAGCTGCTCGAGCCGCGGGCCTTCCTCGGCTACGGCATCCGAGCGCCCGCCCTCGCTGGGATGCTTCTGCTGCTGACGCTTGTCGGACCAGCGCTGATTTTCGTCCCGCTCGTGCTCGTCCCCGTGTTGGCTTGGCGCGCTTTCCCCGCGGCGACGGGGCTGCCGTGGATCGCCGGGCTGCTGCTCCTCGTCCAGTTGCTGCTGCTGCTGCGCGTCGGCGTGGCGATCGGCTCCTGGCTGCAGGGGCGGCCGCTGTTGCGGGGCTGGCTTCGGCTGCTCGGCGTCATCGTGCTGCTTGGCGGACTCGCGACGCTGGTCGCCCTCGTGCTCCCGCGGGTGGTTCTCCTCGCTCCGGAACGTTCGCTTGCCCCGCTCGCGCCGGCGGCCAGATTCCTCGGCTCGGTGCACGCGGAGCGGATCGCCGACGCACTGGCCGGCTCGCCGATCGCCTCACTGTGGGGAGCCCCGGGGCTCGCCGTCTCGGAGTCCGGCAGCCCGACTGGCGCCCTATGGATCGGGGTCATATCCATCCTTGTACTCGCCCTGGTGTGGCTCGTCCTCGTCGCGGGTGCGCTACGTCCGACGCTCCCGCTGTACCTGGATCGGAAGAGCCGGGTCCCCGGCTGGTTCCGCTGGTTGCCGCCGACGCCGGCCGGCGCCGTTGCGGCGCGCAGCTTCATCTACTGGGTGCGTGACCCGCGGTATCGGGTGGTGTTCGGCATCCTGCCCGTGCTCCCGATTTTCGCCGCGGTGGCCTTCTGGGTCGGGGGAATTCCTGGTTCGATCGCGGCTTTTGTGCCGCTGGCGTTGATGGTGCTCGTGCTCGCCTGGTCCACGATCCACAATGACATCGCCTACGACTCGACCGCGATCTGGAGCCACCTCTCGGCGCAGACCCGTGGGGTGCACGATCGACTCGGAAGGATCTGGCCAGTGCTGGCATTCGGCGCCGTGTTGATCGCGATCGGCACGCCGATCACGGTCTACTTCCAGGGTTCCACGGAGTCGCTGCCGGCGGTGCTTGGTATCAACATCGCCCTCTTGCTCGGCGGCGTGGGGGTCGGCAGCGCGATGTCGGCACGGCATCCCTATCCGGCACCTCGGCCAGGAGACGGCGCGTTCACCCACCCTCAGGCTTCGGGCGGCACGGGAGGCGCAGCCCAGGGCGCCTCGTTCTTCCTGACGATCCTGGTGGCCGTGCCGCCGATCGCGGCGACGACGCTGTGGCTTTTCGGGTGGTCGGGTCCGTGGCCGCTCATCGCCCTCGGGACCGGGATTCTGTCCGGTCTGCTGGCGCTGGCTCTTGGCATCCGCGTCGGCGGTGTCGCTTTCGACCGCCGCGGTCCGGAACTGCTGGCCTTCACCATGCAAAACTAATCGCATGAGCATTAACGAACCGGGCAACCCCGACACTGCAGGTGGCGGCGCTGGCACCGACCTTCTCGAGAAAGAGCTGCAAGAGCTCATCGAGAAGGAGCTCACCGAGGACGGCGACCACGATCGATTTTCGCACTACGTACAGAAGGACAAGATCCTCAAGTCCGCAGTCAGTGGTAAGCCGGTGATCGCGCTTTGCGGCAAGGTCTGGGTTCCGGGCCGCGACCCCGAGAAGTTCCCAGTCTGCCCCGACTGCAAGAAGATCTACGACCGGATGAAGTAGCGCGGCTGCCGCTGAGCGCCAGCTAGAGGTAGCGCGTGGGGATCGCGGGCTCACCGCGCGAGAGGGATAGCGCCTGGGGCGGCAGTTCGGCGATCGCCGCGGCGTGATGGAGGCGGGCCCGGGCTACGCCAGCCGCGCCGGTGTAGCGCTGGTCGACCGCGCCGCCGCGCACCAGATCGACCAGCAAGTGACGCCCCGCCGCGGCGGCTACTGCCGGATCCTCCACGTAGATGTCCTCGCCGACTGCGACGCCGTTGAGCAGCGCGCGAACGGGCTGCTTGCGCCCGCCGACGGTGGCTTTGCCGTCCGACTTCTTGCCGACGGGCAGCCAGCCGCCGGAGGCGTCGAGATGAGCGACGAGCTTGTAGACCATCCCGGCGGCGGGGGATCCGGATCCGGTGACGAGGGAGGTTCCGATGCCGTACGAGTTCACGGGGGCGTAGCGCAGCGCTGCGATGGCGTGTTCGTCCAGGTCATTGGTGACCGTGATCCGGGTGTTGACCGCGCCGAGTGCGTCGAGCTGGGCCCGCACCTGGCGCACGACGACGCCCAGGTCGCCCGAGTCGATGCGCACCGCTCCGAGGGAGGTCCCCGCGACGCGCACTGCAGTCTCGACAGCGGTATGGATGTCATAGGTGTCGACCAGGAGCGTGGTCCCGACCCCCATCGCGTCGACTTGCGCGCGGAAGGCGTCCTCCTCCGAGTCGAACAGCAGCGTGAAGGCGTGCGCGGCAGTTCCCATGGTTGGGATGCCCCATTCGCGTCCGGCCTCCAGGTTGCTTGTCGCCCCGAAACCCGCGATGTACGCGGCTCGGGCGGCAGCGACCGCGGATCGCTCCCCGGTGCGTCGCGATCCCATCTCGGCGAGCGGGCGGTCCCCGGCGGCGGAGACCATACGAGCCGCCGCCGACGCGACCGCGGAGTCGTAGTTGAAGACGCTCAGCGCAAGCGTTTCGAGAATGACTGCCTCGGCGAAGGTCCCCTCGACGACCAGCAGCGGCGATCCGGGGAAATAGACCTCGCCCTCGGCATAGCCCCGGATGTCTCCCGAGAACCGGTAGGCCTCGAGCCAGTCGAGGGTGCTCGCGCCGACCACTTGCTGTTGTTTGAGCCAAGTCAGTTCGGTGGGGCCGAAGTGGAACTCCTGCAACAGTTCGAGCAACCGACCCGTGCCGCCGACGACACCGTAGCGGCGACCGGAGGGGAGGCGGCGGGCGAAGAGCTCGAAGACGCTCCGCCGCATCGCACGGTCATCGGCCAGCGCCGCGTCGATCATCGTGAGCTCGTAGCGGTCGGTGAGGAGCGCGCTCGTCATCCCGCCAGCCTACGGCCCCCGGTATCGTGGTCACCCGTGACCACAGTTCTGCCGACCGACGCGCCGATTGGCGTCTTCGACAGCGGGGTGGGCGGCCTCACGGTCGCACGCGCGATCCTCGATCAGTTGCCGCGCGAGTCGATCCTGTACGTAGGCGATACCGCGCACTCGCCCTACGGCCCCAAGCCGATCGCCGAGGTGCGGGCCTATGCGCTCGAAGTCCTCGACGACATGGTCGCAACCGGCGTGAAAGCCCTCGTGATCGCGTGCAACACGGCCAGCGCGGCGATGCTGCGGGATGCCAGGGAGCGGTACGAGGCGGCGAGCGGGATTCCGGTGGTCGAGGTGATCCAACCCGCGGTCCGCGCCGCGGTCCGCGCCACGCGCAACGGGCGGGTCGGCGTGATCGGCACGGTCGGGACGATTCAGTCGCGCGCCTACGACGACGCATTTGCCGCGGCATCCGGTCTCCAACTGTTCTCGCGCGCCTGCCCGCGCTTCGTCGAGTTTGTTGAGGCCGGGGTAACCAGCGGCCCCGAGCTGTTCGCCGCCACCGAGGAATACCTCGCTCCGCTCCGCTCCGCCGAGATCGACACCCTGGTGCTCGGCTGCACCCACTATCCGCTGATGTCGGCGGCGATCCAGTACGTGGTGGGTCAAGATGTCCGACTCGTGTCGAGCGCCGACGAGACCGCTACCGCCCTCTATCGAGTGCTTGTGAGCGGTCAGCTGGAGCGCACCAGCCCCACGCCGCCCACGCACACCTTCGAGAGCACCGGCGACGACGGGGCCGCGTTCAAGCAGCTCGCGTCACGGTTCCTCGGACCCGAGGTCACCAGGGTCGAGAACTTCGAAACGGGAGCGATCCAGCTCCCGCGCGCCTAAGCGCGAGCAACCGAAAACCGAAAGGCATCATGACCCGCATCGACGGTCGCAACAACGACGACCTCCGCCCAGTGACCATTGAGCGTGGCTGGAGCAAGCAGGCTGAGGGCAGTGCGTTGATCAGCTTCGGCGACACCAAGGTGCTCTGCACGGCGAGCTTCACGAACGGCGTGCCGCGCTGGCTGGCGGGCAAGGGCAAGGGCTGGGTCACGGCCGAGTATTCGATGCTGCCGCGTTCCACCAATGACCGGATGGATCGCGAGTCTGTCAAGGGCCGCATCGGCGGTCGCACTCACGAGATCTCACGACTGATCGGTCGCAGTCTGCGTGCGGTCATCGACACCAAGGCACTCGGCGAGAACACCCTCGTGATCGATTGCGATGTTCTGCAAGCCGATGGCGGCACGCGCACCGCCTCGATCACCGGTGCATACCTGGCGATGGCCGACGCGATCGAGTGGGGTCGCGGCAAAGGATTCATCGGCAAGAACGCGAAGCCGCTCATCGACTCGGTCGCCGCCATCAGCGTCGGCATCGTTGGTGGCGAGCCGATGCTCGACCTGGCATACACCGAGGATTCGCGTGCAGAGACCGACATGAACGTCGTCGTCACAGGACGCGGGCTATTCGTCGAGGTGCAGGGTACCGCGGAGGGCGCGCCGTTCGACCGCGCTGAGCTCAACACCTTGCTCGACCTCGCGATTGGCGGCACGACTACGCTCACCCGGATGCAGGTCGAAGCGCTGGTCCACGACCTGGGCGCGTAGCGTTGTGGAACTCGAGCGCGGCAACGAATAAAATTTTGTGGATGAACCCGTCGCGGTTGCGCCCGCGACGGAGGCCCGTGACGCAGGCTCGCGGCGGAGACCCGCGACTGCGTGGTCGACGGACGCGTCTCGGGAGCTGTCACAACTGCGTTAGATTCTGCGATTGGGGAGCCGCATCTGGGCATGTTGACGCGAGTGGAGTACACGTGAAGAGAACTTCTGCTGCCTTTGCCGCCTCGGTGCTTGGCTTGGTAGGCGTGGCCATCGCCGCCGTTGCCCCCGCGCAAGCGCTCCCGACCACGAACTGCACCAACCTCGTGGCGGCCGGCCCGCGTCGTCGTCGGGCGGCACAGCGCTTGAACGGAGGCTCGACATGACGACCTTCGTGCTCGCCACGCACAACCCGCACAAGGTCGAGGAGCTTCGGCGAATCTTGGGCGAACGCCTCGGCTACCACCAGCTGGTCGGCTACGAGGGCGCCGAGCCGGTCGAGGATGCAGACACTTTCGAGGGCAACGCGCTTATCAAGGCGCGCGCGGCGGCGGTGTTCACCGGGCTGCCGGCGATTGCCGACGATTCGGGGATCTGCGTCGATTCGCTCGACGGTGCACCTGGCATCTTTTCGGCCCGGTATGCGGGCAGCCGGTCAGACGCAGACAACCTGCGACTGCTGCTGACGAACATGCAGGGCAATCCGGATCGCGCGGCCCAGTTCGTCTGCGCCGCCGCCCTGGTCGATGTTGCAGCCCTCGATGCCGGCTCTCCCTTCGAGCACACCGAGCTCGGTACCTGGCCCGGCTCGCTGCTCGAGGCACCCGCAGGCAGTGGCGGCTTCGGCTACGACCCGATCTTCCGTCCTGATGGCTGGGACGTCAGCGCCGCCGAACTCGTCCCTGCCCAGAAGGATGCCGACAGCCATCGGGCGCGCGCATTCGGCCTGTTGGTGACGGTGCTCCGAAAGCGCTACGGCTAGCCTCCTGTCGTTTCTCCGGAGTTCGCTTCCGGTTTCCGGAGGGATGGCGGATGCCGCTAGAGATTTGCTGAGGGATTTCCGCCTGCCCCTCCGAGAACTCCGGAGAAAGTACCCTCGTAGACATGGGCCACGATCACGCTGAGCACGCGCACGGCAACCGCCGTCGGCTCGCCTCCGCGCTCGTGATCGTCGTCCTCGTGCTCATGGTCGAGTTGCTCGGCGCTTGGCTGTCGGGCTCGCTGGCTCTGCTCGCGGATGCGGGCCATATGACGAGCGACGCGATTGGCCTGGTCGTCGCCCTGGTTGCAAGCATGATCGCCGCACGGCCGGCCACCGATCGGCACACCTTCGGATTCCGCCGGGTCGAGGTGCTGGGCGCCCTCGTCAACGGCGCCCTACTGACGGCGGTGGCGATCACGGTCGCGGTCGCGGCAATCACGCGACTGATCACTCCGAACCAGGCGCACGTCAACGGTCTGCCGTTGCTGATCGTCGCGGCGGTCGGCCTGGCCGCCAACCTCGTCGGCTTCGCAATCCTGCGGGGTGGTGACCGCGAGTCGCTGAACATGCGCGGGGCCCATCTCGAGGTGCTCGGTGACCTGATCGGATCAGTCGCGGCGCTGGTAGCCGGTGTCGTCATCCTGACCACCGGATTCGGTCCGGCCGACGCGATCGCCTCGCTGCTGATCGCCGTGCTGATCGTGCCGCGCGCAGTCTCGTTGCTCCGCGACGTGGTGCACGTGCTCACGGAGTCCGTGCCGCGCGACACCGATGTCGAGCAGATCCGCACCCACCTGCTGCAGACCCCTGGAGTCGTCGACGTCCACGACGTGCACGTCTGGGCGATTACTTCGGGTGACGCAGTTTTCACCGCGCACGTCGAGGTTGCGGCGTCCGTGTTCGAGAGCGGTGAGGCCGACGAGATGCTCGACCGGCTCGGGGAATGTCTGAGGGGGCACTTCGACGTGGAGCACTCGACCTTCCAGCTGGAGCCCGCGGGGCACGCGGCTCACGAGGGGGAGTCCCATCGCTGAGGTTCTGACCGTTGCGCGCCCGCTCGCGCCCGGCATCCGGGGCTTCCTTCCGCTCCTCGGTCCCGCGATGGTCGCGGGTGTCGCCTACCTCGACCCCGGCAACGTGGCCAGCAACGCGACTGCGGGCGCGCGCTACGGCTACCTGCTGGTGTGGGTTGTAGTGGTTGCGAACACGATGGCGTGGCTGATCCAGTACCTCTCGGCGAAGCTCGGGGTGACGACCGGCGCGAGTCTTCCGGAATTGCTCGGGCGCAGCATCAGGAATCGTCCGGCGCGCTACGTCTTCTGGGTGCAGGCGGAACTGGTGGCGATGGCGACCGACATCGCCGAGGTGCTAGGCGGAGCCATCGCGCTGCAGTTGCTGTTCGGGTTGCCGCTGATCGCGGGCGGAGTCATCACTGGCGTGGTCTCGATGCTCCTCCTCGCCCTCAACCACCGGCGCGGCTCGCGCGCCTTTGAGCGCGTCGTGACCGGTCTGGTGGTCATTATCGGCGTCGGGTTCTGCGCGGGCATCCTGTTCGCTCCGGTGGACGGGGCCGCTGCGGTCGGCGGGCTGGTCCCGCATTTCACGGACTCCGGATCGGTGGTGCTCGCAGCCTCGATCCTCGGCGCCACGGTGATGCCGCACGCGATCTACGCGCACTCCGCGCTCACTCGCGACCGCTTCGGCTTCGTCGCCGAGGGGCCGGCGCGTCAACGCGTGCTGCGCGCAACCCGCGTCGACGTGACCGTAGCGCTGGCAATCGCTGGCACAGTCAACGTGGTGATTCTGCTGCTAGCCGCATCGACCCTCCCCGGAGTGGAGGGCGCGGCCACCTTGGAGGGAGCGCACGCGGCCATCTCTGCCGCCCTGGGGCCCGTCATCGCGACCCTCTTCGCGATCGGATTGCTCGCCTCCGGCCTCGCCTCCACCTCGGTGGGGGCCTACGCGGGTGCGGAGATCATGCAGGGGCTGCTGCGCACCCGGGTGCCGCTGCTGGCTCGGCGGCTTGTCACGCTCATCCCGGCGCTGGTTCTGCTCGGGATCGGGGTCGACCCGACCCTGGCGCTGGTGCTTAGCCAGGTGGTGCTGTCGTTCGGTATTCCGTTCGCGCTGATCCCGCTTGTCCGTTTCACCTCACGCCGTGCGCTACTCGGAGACGCCACGAACCGGTGGTGGACCACTGCCCTGGCTGTCATCGCGGCGGCGCTGCTAGTCGGGCTCAACCTCACGCTGATCGTGCTGCTGGTGTCCGGATGACACGGTGAGCCGCGTCGGGCTGCCCGACGGTTCTCGCGTCTAGCTCCAGAGCGTCACTTTCTGTCGCGGAGGAACACGCTCGGGTCGAGGGTCGCGTCCTTCTCGCTCATCGCGTCCGTCATGCCAGCGGCTCGCGCCTTGCGGGCGGCCAGTGTCGACCGAATGGTGTGGAATACCGTCGGAACGATCGCGATCAGTGCCGCGCCCAGCAGGATCAGGTCGACGTAGGAGGTCACGAAGTCGCGCACCGGCGGGATGTAGTTGAGGAAGTACCCGATCAGTGTCATTCCGACACCCCAGATCAGAGCGCCGATGGCGTTGTAGAGCGAGTACCGGCGGTACGGCATATGGCCGACGCCGGCGGCGATCGGCGCGAAAGTGCGCACAATCGGAACGAAGCGGGCTGCGATCACCGCCAGCCCGCCGAAGCGGACGAAGAAGGCGTTGGTGCGCTCGACGTTCCTGCGACTGAAGAAGCCGCTCTCCTTGCGTTCGAAGATGCGGGGCCCCGCCTTGTGGCCGATCAGATAGCCCACCTCGCCACCGAGCCAGGCTGCCACCGCGATACAGAGGCACACCACCCAGATCGGGATCGGGATCGCCGCGTTGTGGCTGGCATCCGCGAAGGTCAGCACCCCGGTGATGATCAGCAGAGTGTCGCCCGGGAGCACGAAGCCGACGAGCAGACCGGTCTCGGCGAACACGAATGCACAGACGATGAGCAATGCCCAGCCGCCAGCACCCTGCAGCAGGCTCTCGATGTTGAGGCCGGGAATCAGACCCATCGCGGGATGGAGGATGGCGGGAATCATGAGGCTCCAGTCGTCGGTCGCGCACGCGATCGGCAGTCACGGTGAGGTCAGCGTACCCCGGAAACTCTGAGGATTCCCTAAGGAGACTGTGGCGCGACACCGAGAGACTTCGCGGCCCGGTCGAGGCGCCATGCCCGGATGCTCGCGACCACCGAGACTGCGATCACCACCCCCGCGATCAGATAGCTCGCCACCCGAACCTGCGGGCTCGAGGCCGCGAAGTACCCGATTACGGTGAGACCGACGCCCCAGGCCAGCGCACCGAGCAGGTTCGCGGTGGCGAATCGAAGGTACGACATGCGGCTGATGCCAGCGATCGGTGGGATGAACACCCGACCCCACGGGACGTAGCGACCGATCACCACCGACCACCAGCCGAAAAGCTCGTAGAAGCGCTCGGTCTTGGCGATCGCACGCCGGACCCACGCGCCTCCGCGCCTCTCGAGCACCGGTTTGCCGAGCCGACGGCCGTACCAGAAGCCCACCTGATCGCTGGCAAACGCAGCGATCCCGACGCCGATCGCCAGCACCCAGATGGAGATGTGGTTCGAAGCGGTGCCCGCGATAATGCCGGCGGCGAAGAGCAGCGAGTCCCCGGTCAGAAAGGGGATGACGACGCCTACGAAGAGCGCGGTGCCCACGAAGACCAGTCCCCAGACGGCGAGGTAGAACAAGACGGCTCCCGACCGCGCGAGAAAGTCGTTGAGCTGTCCCTCGATCGCCGAGTCGTAGATCACGGCACTGGGGGTCACGCGGTTAGCCGTTCCGCGCCCAACTCGTCGAAAATGGCGGCGTTGAAGCGGAAGGCGAGCAGCACCTCGGTGGTGAGTGCGTCGACCGAGGCCGGATCGAGCTCAAGCGCGTTCATCCGCTCCTTGTACTGGCGCTTGGCATGCACGGGACTGCCGAGGTCGGAGAAGTCGTAGAAGCTCAGTTGCTCGGGGCTCGCGGCATAGTGGCGGGTCATCAGCACGGCGATGGCCTGACCCCCCGAGAGGTCGCCGAGGTAGCGGGCGTAGTGATGCGCCAGGTAGCGAGCGGTGTGGTTGAGCGGGTCGGGCGAGATGATGAGCTGGCGCAGGTGCGCGGCGTAGTCCGCGGTCGCCGGGAGCATCGCCCAGCGGCTGCGCCAGTCGGCTGCGCCCAGC
>JAYTXO010000108.1:0-4247 GCA_043742905.1 Microbacteriaceae bacterium
TCCTTCTCGCCAGCTACAACGGAACGCCGATCGTGTTGATCATCTTGGGCGCCCTCGTGGTCGGCTACACGATCGTCATGCAGCGCTCCGTCTTCGGGCGCCACATCTACGCCATCGGCGGTAACCTCAACGCGGCAGCGCTCTCAGGCATCAAGACGAAGCGCGTCACCTTCCTCCTGTTCGTGAACATGGGCGTCATCGCCGCGGTCGCCGGCATCGTCTTCACGGCGGGACTCAACCTGGCAAGTCCGAGCGCGGGCACCGGCTTCGAGCTGGATGCCATCTCCGCGGTTTTCATCGGCGGCGCGGCGGTCACCGGCGGCATCGGTACCGTGCCGGGCGCGATCATCGGCGGTCTGATTATCGGCGTGCTCAACAACGGCATGTCGATCCTCGGCGTGGACAGCGACTACCAGCTGCTCATCAAGGGTCTGGTTCTGCTGGCCGCTGTCGCGTTTGACGTCTATAACAAGCGCCGCTCGACGGGTCGCTGAGCTCGAAGGGTCGCTGAGAGCCCGAAATCGTTCCTTATCACGCCGCACGAGCTCACGCCGAGGCGGCAAAGCAACCCGCATTCGCGATCTCCTGGACCGACACGCCCGCGTAGCCGCGTTCGGCGAACAATGTTCCCGCAGCGGCATGGATCGCGGCGGGAATGCTGCCAGACGAGATGGGGGTCATGCCCGCCAGCCCAGGACTCGCCGACTTGTACGATGGAGGCCGGTCCAGCAGGAGAGGTCGAGGGCATGAGCGACACCCGGCGGCGTTTCCCGGCGAAGCTGTTCGGATACGGACAGGAGCCCGATCCGCGCTTCACCCTCGCCAACGAGCGCACTTTCCTGGCCTGGATCAGCACATCTCTCGGGTTCATCGCTGCGGGGGTCGCACTCGAGGCGCTGGGGCTGGGGCTCAACCCTTCGCTGCGAACTGCTGCGTCCCTGATCCTGATCTTGGCTGGCATCGCGACGCCGGTGCAGGCGTGGATCGGCTGGTACCAGACCGAGCGGGCGTTGCGCGAAGCCCGCCCGCTGCCGTCGCCCTTCCTGGCCGCACCCATTGGACTCGTGGTCGTAGTGGTCGGCGTACTGGTGGCGCTCGCGATTCTGACCCCATGACCCCTGATTCCATGACCTCGTGATTTCGTGACCGACCGCGGCGTCTTCGATCCCGGCTTGCAGCCGGAGCGCACCGCGCTGGCGTGGCGCCGCACGGGACTCTCCCTGGTCGGCGGTTCGTTGCTGCTCACCCGCGTGCTCGTGGAGACCTCGCTCGCGCTGGGCCTGGCGGTGGGAGCAGTCGGCTTGGCCTCGGGGATCCTGACCCTGGTTGCTGTCGAGCGCCGCTACCACTCGCACCATCACCGCCTGATGGCGGCACAGGGTGAGCGGATTCCGCTCGCCGGCGGGGGGCTCCCGGCCATCGTGGCGGCCACCGTCAGCCTGCTCGGGCTCGGTGCCCTGGTCGCGGTGATGCTCGTGGCCGCGCAGCGCTGAGCGCGAAATCGGGCGTGAACAAGAAGGTGAAGAAGACGGTGAAGTAGGGTTCTTATCAGGAGCTCGACGGCATCCGGGTCCGACTCCTTGCCCCAGGTCGGCGCACCCTGCGCAAACCGCCATCGAGTGAGGCACCCATGCTCGACCGACTGGACTTCGACCGGCGGCGCGATCGCCATCTTCCTCGGCTGTCGGGCCTGTTCCAGGAGCTCTACGGCTCGGATATCGCGACGCAGGATCAGTTCCTTCTGCTCCTGACCGATCTCGAGCAGTCCTGGTCTGACCGATCCGAGACCCTGCGGCAACTCGACACGGAGCGCGAGTCCGCGCCCAACTGGTTCCAGTCCAACAAAATGCTCGGCGGTGTCTGCTACGTCGATCGTTTCGCGGGCGGGTTGGCTGGCATCCGTTCGCGCATCCCGTACTTCGTCGAACTCGGGCTCAACTACTTGCATCTCATGCCCCTGTTCGCCGCGCCTGCCGACAAGTCCGACGGCGGATACGCAGTGTCGAGCTACCGCGCGGTTAACCCGGCGCTCGGCACCATGGCCGAGCTGGCCGCTCTCGCCGACGAGCTGCGCGCGAACGGCATCTCGCTGGTGCTCGACTTCGTCTTCAACCACACTTCTCACGAGCACGAGTGGGCGCAGAGGGCGATCGCCCGCGATCCGGAGTTCGAGCGCTTTTACCTGATCTACCCCGACCGCGAGCAGCCGGATGCCTACGATCAGACCACGCGCGAGATCTTCCCCGACGATCACCCGGGTTCGTTCGTCCAGCTGGACGACGGCCGCTGGATCTGGTCCACCTTTCACCGCTTCCAGTGGGACCTCAATTATCGCAACCCCGCAGTGTTCCGGGCCATGGCGCGCGAACTGCTGTTCCTCGCGAATCAAGGCGTCGAGATCGTGCGGATGGATGCTGTTGCCTTCATCTGGAAGCAACTCGGCACCAGCTGCGAGAACCTGCCAGAGGCGCACCTGCTGCTGCAGGCGTTCAACGCGGTGTGCCGGATCGCCGCCCCGGCCCTGCTCTTCAAGTCGGAGGCCATCGTGCACCCCGACGCGATTGTCCAATACATCGACGTGGACGAGTGCCAGCTCAGCTACAACCCGTTGCAGATGGCCCTGATCTGGAACACGCTCGCCACGCGCGAGGTCAGCCTGCTCGAGCAGGCGCTTGTCGAACGGCACGCGCTGCCTGCCGGCACGGCATGGGTCAACTACGTGCGCAGCCACGACGACATCGGCTGGACCTTCGCCGATGAGGATGCCGCCCGGCTCGGAATCGACGCCGCGGGTCACCGCCGCTTCCTCAGCGACTTCTTCACGGGTGGGTTCGCCGGAAGCTTCGCGCGCGGCCTACCGTTCCAGGAGAATCCGCGCACAGGCGACAGCCGGGTTGCCGGTTCCACCGCCTCGCTAGCCGGGCTCGAGGCGGGCGATCCGCTCGCCGTCGCGCGCATACTCGCCGCTCACGCGGTGGTCATGAGCACCGGCGGCATCCCGCTGCTGTATCTCGGTGACGAGGTCGGCCAGCTCAACGACTACTCCTACCGGGACGATCCGGCGCTCGCCGTCGACACGCGCTGGGCGGGTCGGCCGTGGTTTCCGCTTGACTCCTACGCGCAGCGCGGCGAGGCGACGTCGTCACCGGGTGGCGTCTTCCACGGAATGCGGCGGCTGATCCAGGTACGACGGTCGACATCCGAGTTCGCTGGCAACAAGCTCGTCGGCTTCGATAGCAAGAACCCACACGTGCTCGGATTCTTGCGTCCGGGATCCCACTCGGACGTGCTGGTGCTCATCAACTTCGCCGACACCGCGCAGCAGATCGCGGCCGAGGTGCTAAGCGGGATGAACGGCGACGCGACAGAGTTGCTGAGCGGCAGGCGACATCCGCACGCGGCCGAGCTGCTGCTGGCGCCGATGGCGGTCGTGTGGCTGCGCTACGAACATTCCTCGTGACCGTCGTGATCTGCGCGGGGCGCGAAAGGGCCGTCTGAAGTGGCGTTGCGCGGTCCAGTTGAACTCGAAATAACGAGCTTTCACGCTGGGCCTTTTCGGCCTCGCCCGCCTCGCGCGCCACGGGGACCACGTCCCGCGAGATCCGAAGAAAAGTGTACCCGGGGCGTTCGCCGCAGACGTGAACCCAGAAGCCCCCGAGTCGGTGAGCAGCCGAGGGCTTCGGCGGATCCGTCGCTGACTTCTACGCCACGACCGACTCGGAGGCGGCCTCACGATGCGGGAGCTTCCAGCCGGGGCGCACAAAGTGGCAGGTGTAGCCGTTCGGGTACTTGCGCAGGTAATCCTGGTGCTCATCTTCGGCATGCCAGAACGGGCCAGCAGGGGTTACCTCGGTCACGACCTTTCCGGGCCAAAGCCCGGAAGCATCCACGTCCTTGATGGTGTCGAGGGCGACCCGCTTTTGCTCGTCCGAGGTGTAGAAGATCGCCGATCGGTAGCCTGCGCCGACGTCGTTGCCCTGGCGGTTCATCGTCGAGGGGTCGTGAATCTGGAAGAAGAACTCCAGGATTTCACGGTACGAGATCACGGACGGATCGAAGACGATCTCGACGGACTCCGCGTGGCTGCCGTGGTTGTAGTAGGTGGCGTGTGCGTTCGTTCCGCCAGAGTAGCCGACGCGCGTGGTGATCACGCCGGGCCGAACTCTCAGAAGCTCCTGGGCCCCCCAGAAGCAGCCTCCCGCGAGAACCGCGGTCTCGTCGCCGGGCTGCGTGGTGATGCTGCCGTC
>JAYTXO010000109.1:0-1861 GCA_043742905.1 Microbacteriaceae bacterium
TACAGTCCGGCGAAGATCGCGGCACCCACGATCGCGAGCAGCACACCGATGAGCCGGTTACCGCGCCTCTTCGGCGGCACGGCCGCGTGCACGTAGACCAACTGCTGCGCCGGAGTGACGGGCGCCGCGGTCTCGACGGGCGCGACGGCAACGGGTGCCACCTCTCCCATTTCGCTCCGGTCGGCGACGACCTCGGGGTCCGCGACCGCGGATGCCACCTCGGCCGTGTCGGCGGCGGGCGCTAACGGCTCGACCAGCTCGGGGGCCGCCACGGGCTCGGGCGCGGAGGCCGGCTCGGTGACCGCGTCGGGCGCGATCCCCCTGGACTTATCGGCCTCCACGACCGTCTGGTCAGCGGACTCGTCGGCCTTGGCCGGGGTCTCGGCCTTGGCCGGGGTCTCGTCGCTCATAGCGTGCTCCTTCGCGGGGGTGGATGTCAGCCTACCGAAGCCGAGTCGCACACGTGAAAGTGCATCGGCATCCGTCCGTGCAGATGAGGAAGGCCCTCGCGGTTTACCGCGGGGGCCTTCGCTCGTGAAGCGCTACCTAGGGTTGGACACGTCGCCCGCAAGGGGCGGCTGGTCAGGCTGCCACGGCGAGGGGGCTCTCAGCCCCCTCGCGCGTGTCAGTTGTAGGTACCGGGCGTGAAGTCATCCGAGCTGAAGCTGTCGAAGTCGACGAAGCTCAGGTCGGACTCGCTGAACACCGAGTCATCGGTGAAGATGCGGTTCGGGTAACGCTCCGCCTTCGCCTCCTCGGTGGCCTCGACGGTCACGTTGCGGTACTTGTGCAGACCGGTACCAGCCGGGATCAGCTGGCCGATGATGACGTTCTCCTTCAGGCCAACCAGCGGGTCCGACTTGCCCTCCATGGCGGCCTGCGTCAAAACGCGGGTCGTCTCCTGGAAGGACGCAGCGGACAGCCACGACTCGGTCGCAAGGGATGCCTTGGTGATTCCCATGACCTCCTGGCGAGCCGATGCGGTCTTCTTGCCCTCGGTGAGCGTCGCGCGGTTGATCTCGTTGTACTTCGAGCGGTCAACCAACTCACCCGGGAGCAGGTCAGTATCCCCGTGTTCCACGACGGTCACCTTGCGCAGCATCTGCCGCACGATGACCTCGATGTGCTTGTCATGGATCGGGACGCCCTGGCTGCGGTACACGCCCTGCACGCCGTCGACGAGATGCAGCTGCACCGCACGGACGCCCTGCACGCGCAGGACCTCCTTCGGGTCCAGGTTGCCCACCACGAACTGCTGGCCGAGCGCGACGTGCTGGCCGTCCTCGATGAGGAGGGTGGCGCGCTTGAGCACCGGGTAGACGTGCGGCTCGTCACCGTTATCCGGCGTAAGCACCACGCGGCGCTGACGCTCGGTGTCTTCGATGGTCACCCGTCCGGCCGCCTCGGCGATCGGGCTCGCGCCCTTCGGAGTGCGGGCCTCGAAGAGCTCCGTCACGCGGGGAAGACCCTGCGTGATGTCATCCGCCGACGCCGAACCACCGAAGTGGAAGGTGCGCATCGTGAGCTGTGTGCCGGGCTCGCCGATGGACTGGGCAGCGATGATGCCGACTGCCTCGCCGATATCCACGAGCTTGCCGGTCGCGAGCGACCGTCCGTAGCAGGCGGCGCAGACGCCGACCGCCGACTCACAGGTGAGCACCGAACGGACCTTGACGGTCTCGACCCCAGCAGCCATCAGCTTGTCGATAAGTACGTCGCCAGCATCACTGCCGGCCTCGGCCACGAGCTTGCCCTTGGCGTCGAACGCATCCTCAGCAAGACTGCGGGCATACACCGAGTTCTCGACGTTCTCGTCGCGAACCAAGTTACCGTCGTCCAGCTTGACCGCGATGCGGAGCTC
>JAYTXO010000110.1:0-5150 GCA_043742905.1 Microbacteriaceae bacterium
GGGCTGCGTCCTTCTCACCATGAGGCGGAGCGGATCTTGAATGAGCGTTTCGCTCGTGGTGAGATCGATGAAACCGAGTACCTTGCACGCCGTTCCGCGCTTAGGCGACCGGAATGATATTTGTCAGATAGTGGTCGTCCCGCGGGTGAGGGGCCGTTGCGGTTCTGGCCACGGTGCCACTCGCCGGAACATCGATTGCCGCGATGGACGGCGGCTGTGGACCGATGTCCTGGCGCGTTGGAAGAGAGATACACACCTCCCTGAGTATGTCAAGGTAATTCGGACCCACTAGGGCAGGTCAAGCGGTACCCACCTCGGGGTCCTAGCCGATTCTGGTCAGGAGCGTCCTCGTAGGATTTGAGCATGAGTGCTGTCGTCGGGTGGATGGAGCGGCAGCAAGTTCCCCTCTATACCGCTGCGATCGTGCTCGGCGCCATCGTCGGCGGCGTCGCCCCGTCGATCGCTCCGGGCCTGACGGTGTCGATCAACCCAGTCCTGGGCCTGCTGCTGTTCGCGACGTTCCTCGGGATTCCCCTGATCGAGGTCGGCAAAGCCTTCAAAGACGTCCGCTTTCTTAGCGCGGTACTGACCGTCAACTTCGTCATTGTGCCGCTGGTGGTGTGGGGGCTTTCGCGTTTCGTGGCCGGCGACCGGGCTCTTCTTGTCGGGGTGCTTCTGGTGTTGCTGACGCCGTGCGTGGACTACGTCATCGTCTTCACCGGCATCGCCGGCGGTGCGAAAGAACGCCTTCTCGCCGCCGCCCCACTCCTGATGCTGCTGGAAATTGTTCTGCTGCCAGTGTTCTTGCTCCTCCTCGCCGGGTCCGGGGCGGTGTCGCTGATCGAAGTGGGCCCATTCGCGGAAGCGTTCCTGTTCCTCATCGTGATCCCTCTCGTCGCCGCCGCCCTGGTCCAAGCCCTCGCCCGAAACCACCGTGCTGGTGTGCTGGTCGAGAACCTGATGCAGGCGTTGATGGTGCCGCTGATGATGGCGACTCTCGCGGTCGTCATCGGGTCACAGATCAGCGCGGTCGGGTCCCGCATTTGGCAGCTGCTGTTCGTCGTTCCTCTGTATGTGGCGTTCCTGATCGTGATGCTCATCATCGGGCTGGCCGCAGGCCGTGTGACCAAGCTCGACGTCCCCGCGTCGCGGGCACTGGTGTTCTCCGGGTCGACGAGGAATTCCCTCGTCGTCCTCCCACTCGCCCTGTCGCTGCCGGCATCGCTGAGTTTGGCCCAGCTGGCGGTCGTCACCCAGACCCTCGTCGAGCTGGTGGGAATGATCGTCTTCGTCCGTCTCATTCCCCGCCTGATCCCGCACCGGGAGTAGAGCGCCGGATCCGCCGGTCAGGCGATGTGGTCGGCGTGCTGCTTCCGCGTGTGGGCGAGCCGGTAGGAGTCAGTCCCGGTCTCGATGATGGTCCCGTTGAACGTCCAGCCGGTCAACGATCGCGGCGCAGAGCCTCGGGTCCGTGAACGTCTTCGTCCACCCGGAAAAAGACTCGTTCGAGGCGATCGCGATGGAGTTGTTCTCCTCTCTCTCTCCGTGAGGACCTGGAAGAGGAGTTCCGCGCCTCGGCGGTCGAGTTCCATGTAGCCGAGTTCGTCGATCATGAGCAGGTCGACCCGTCCGTAGCGGGCAATGGTTCGGGCGAGGTTCTTTTCGTCGGCGGCTTCGACGAGTTCGTTCACGAGCCTGGTGGCGAGGGTGTATTTGACCCGGAATCCCTTCTCTGCCGCGGCCGTCCCCAGCGCGATGAGCAGGTGTGATTTGCTGGTGCCGGAGTCTCCGATGAGGCAGAGGGGGCGGCCTCTCCGGGCCCACTCGCCGGTGGCGAGGGTATTGATGGTGGCGGGGTTGATGTTCGGGTTCGCGTCGAAGTCGAAATCCCCGAGCCACTTATCCCGAGGGAAACCAGCCGCCTCGACCCGGCGGACGGATGAGCGGCGGTCGCGGTCATCGCACTCCGCCAGAAGTAGCTCCGCGAGGAACCCCTGGTAGGACAGCTGCTCTTTCTGCGCGACGCCGGTCGCTTCGTCAACGACGGCGCGGATAGTCGGTAGCCGAAGCCGGCGGCAGGCCTGGTCGATGGCAGCCGTCGCGGCCTCCTCCGTGAGGCCTCGCCGCCTGCGGAGGGTGGTGGTGATACTCGTGGTGGTGGTCATGATCCTGTTCCCTTCTTAAGAGTGGGTGCCGTCTCTGGTGCCTTCCGTTCGGGCAAACGCAGCAGCTGGTCGTAAGCCGACACCGATGGCAGCGGCCTGGTGTCCGCCGGAAGGCCAGCGATGATGGCCGCGGGATCTGCGAGGCGGCGCTGGGTGAGACTGACCACCCGTCGCTCGGGACCACGAGCCTGTTCGACGTGGGGACGGTCCAAACGGGACCCACCCAGCGCTTCGTGCCGGCGGGCCTCGACCGCGACGACATCAGCTGTTACGGCTCCGACCGTGAGGGCGGCGGTGATTCCGGCGGTGACGTCCTCGGCCGCCATCGACCGGTGCAGCAGGAGAACATCGATCAGCGTGCGGGTTCCGCCGGCACCACCGTCGGTCTTGCGTGCCGCCGCCCAGAACGCGTCGTGAGCTGATGTGAAGACGCCGGCTGCTCGAGCGTGGGCAAGAGCGATCGACCCCGGCAGCGCCCCTGGTTTGTGGAGGAGAACCTCGAGGTAGTGGTCGAGGTCCACGCTCTGCCCGTGCAGAACAACAACCCGAGGGTGCCTGGCGATCTCGGTGCGGCCATCGAAGACGACCACCTCCGATGCGCGGAGAGAGACCCGGACCGGCCGGCCAATGAACCGCGCCGGAACGGAATACGAAGCCATCCGAACCCGGACCAGGCTCGACCGGTTCACCCGCAGTGTCAGCGAAAGCCCTGGCTCGAACCGTTCCGCTGTGATCGGTGCCAACAGCTCCCGCTCGAGGGCGAAGTCCTGGGCAACGGTGCGGATGCGGTCCCCGATCCTGCGGTTCTCGTCGTCGAGATCCCACTGGCGGACCTTCTCGTTCAGTTCAGCGAGAGAGTCGACGACGGGCATCGGGGACAGGTGGGTGCGGCGGAACCGGCCGACGTCGCCCTCGATGCCGCCCTTCTCGTGTGCGCCCTCGATCCCCGGATGGCAGTAGAAGGCGTCGAACCCGTAGTGCGACCGGAACAGCACCCACCGTTGATTCTCGGTGCGCTGCCTTCCGGCGCCGTATATGACTTTCGCGACGGCATCGGTGAGGTTCTCGTAGCGGATGTGCCGGGTCGGGATCCCGCCGATGTCTTCGAACGCGTCGATGTGGCCCTCCAGGAACGCCTCCTGCGCCTGCGTTGGATAGATCCGGTGGATTGCCTTCCCCGAGTGCGACAGGCGGAAGGCGAACATGTGGCACTTGGTCTTCACCCCAGCCAGCACCACCCAGACCTCACCAAAGTCGACCTCGGCCTCGGCGCCCGGTGCGTGCTCCTGCGGGATGAACACCTCCGGCAACCGGCCCGCCTCGACGTTGATCTCCGGGCGGCGGCGGCGGACGTAGTCACGGACCGTCGAATACGACAGGTTAGTGGCGTCGTGCTCCTCGGCGAGGCGGGCGAAGACTCGCCTCGCCGTGTGGCGCTGCTTGCGAGGGGCGTCGAGGTCTTGACGGAGCATCTCGTCGATGGTCGCTTTAAGTGCGTCCAACCGAGGCGCCGTTCGGACCCTCGGTTTCCGGGCCGGCGGTTCCGCCTGTGCGAGCGCCTGCCGGACTGTCGGCCGTCCGACGCCGTGTCTTCGGGCCAGCTCCCTGATCGAGAGGCCCTCCACGCGCGCATCACGTCGGATCCGCGCGAACAACTCCACCCGAGACTCCATCCGAAACCTCCACCTTGAGCAACGAAAACACGTTGCGACAACGGTGAAGGTGGGTCCGGCTTAGATTGCCCCAGACACCCCGAAACAGCCGAAGTGGGTCCCGCTTAGATTGCCCTGGTGGGTCCGACTAAAGCTGCCATAGCCACCTCCCAAGCGGATCTCTCAAGCGGGTGAGCTACGGTAAAATAAAAGTAGGTAAGCCGCTTATGAATGACGAGGCAGGAGGAACAGTGGTCGAGAAGGTGAGGATCCCAGGACAGTCCGCCGTGGCCAAACCTTTGCGCCATCTTCTGTTGGCATCGCTCACAATCGCCGCCCTCCTTCTAAGCCTTCTTGCCATGCACGCTCTGTCGGCCGGAATGAATACTCAGACCGACCACGCTTCCCAATCGCAGATGTCGCCAACAATGAGCACCGCACCGCAGACGGTGTCTGGGATACATTCGATGCTGGCTTCGGATAATGACGCCCCACCAGCGACAGCTTCGGCTCTTGTCGCTGCTCGCGCAGCTGTTTCAGCTCAGGGAAGCGCCGACATGGGGATCATGAATTGCCTGTTAGTCGGCATGGTCTGTGCTCTCAGCCTGCTGGTTGCCCTCATTGGTACGGTCCTCGTCGCGCGTCCGTTCCCACCGGTGGTCGTTACTCGAAAAATAATGCGGACTCTGCGCATCATCACGTCCAGGTTCGTGCTCCCGACGACCCCTTCGCTTACCGCGCTTTCCATCAGTAGAACCTGATCAGACACACGGTTACCACTCCCGAATTCGGGAATCAGGTAAGTCGCTGCACCACAGCAGTTCCGTTGTCTTGTTCTTTTCTATTGATTGGATTTTCTTTTGTACACTTCACGAAAATTGTTTGTCATCGTCGCTATCATCGGCAGCGCCATCACATTAAGCGCCTGCTCCAGCACAGCGAGCCCGGGCACGACTGCCCCCTCCTCAAGTGCGTCAGCGGCATTCAATAAAGCGGACGTCAGCTTCGCAACTGACATGGCCGTCCACCACCAGCAGGCGGTGGAAATGTCACAAATGCTTCTCGACAAGTCCGCCATCGACCCGCGTGTTGTGACCCTCGCGGTTGAGATCAAAGCGGCGCAGGGTCCTGAGATCAAGCAGATGAAGTCCTGGTTGTCGGATTGGGGCCAAAAGTCGACCAGCATGTCGGGCATGGATATGGGCGGAACGCTGATGTCGGATGCGGATATGAAAAGTTTGGAAAACTCGACAGGGTTGGCGGCGAGCAAGCTGTTCCTCACTCAAATGACCGTGCATCACAAAAGTGCACTCGTCATGGCGAAGACAGAAGT
>JAYTXO010000111.1:0-7555 GCA_043742905.1 Microbacteriaceae bacterium
CGTGCATGTGCTCAGCGTCAGCTCCCTCAAGGGAGGCGTGGGAAAGACCACCGTGACGCTCGGGCTGGCATCCGCAGCCTTCGCGAGGGGCATTTCGACACTCGTCGTGGACCTCGATCCGCAGTCGGACGTGTCCACCGGGATGGATATCGCGGTCGCCGGCCATCTGAACATCGCCGATGTGCTCGCCTCGCCGAAAGACAAGATTGTGCGAGCCGCGATCGCCCCGTCCGGCTGGACCAAGGGCCGCCCCGGCACAGTCGATGTGCTGATCGGTTCGCCATCTGCGATCAATTTCGACGGGCCGCACCCCAGCATCCGGGATATCTGGAAGCTCGAAGAGGCACTCGCGCACGTCGAGAAGGACTATGAGCTGGTGCTGATCGACTGCGCTCCCTCGCTGAACGCGCTCACCCGCACCGCGTGGGCCGCAAGCGACCGCGTCGCCGTCGTCACCGAACCCGGCCTGTTCTCGGTGGCCGCCGCCGACCGCGCGCTTCGCGCGATCGAGGAGATCCGTCGGGGGCTGTCACCGCGGCTGCAGCCACTCGGCATCATCGTCAACCGGGCGCGCGTGCAGTCACTCGAGCACCAGTTCCGCATCAAGGAGCTGCGCGACATGTTCGGTCCGCTCGTTCTCGCCCCGCAGCTGCCGGAGCGCACCTCCCTTCAGCAGGCGCAGGGCGCTGCGAAGCCGCTGCACGTCTGGCCTGGCGAGAGTGCCCAGGAGATGGCGCGCAACTTCGATCAGTTGCTCGAGCGCGTCATGCGCACGGCGCAGCTGTCGCCCGCCTAAGCAGCTGTCTTGTCGCGCTTGCGCATCCCGACACGCATCGCCCGGGAGGCTGCGCGAGCCTCCGTCTGAGCGGCCCATGGCGTCGAGTTGCCACAACCGCAAAGAGCTGAAGTCGAGTGCGTGGTCACCTGTGTCACATCACGGATGACCGTCGATGCGGTCGACAGGCCAGCGGTCGACGAAGCCGGGGCCGGGGCCGGGCCAGGGCCGAACTGCTCGAACGAGTGGCGCGGACTCAGCTGGCGGCGCGGTTGGCGCGACGCGCGGCGAGCTCGTCGGCCGGGTCTTCGCCAGGCGTCGAGTCAAGCTCGATGAGGCTGGACTCCACTTCTCGGAGCACTTTGCCGACCGCGATCCCGAAAACACCCTGGCCGCGGCTGACGAGGTCGATGACCTCATCGTTCGAGGTGCACAGATAGACGCTGGCTCCGTCGCTCATCAGCGTGGTTTGAGCAAGGTCATAAACACCAGATTCGCGGAGCTGATCCACGGCAATACGAATCTGCTGCAGCGAGATTCCCGTGTCGAGCAACCGCTTGACGAGCTTAAGAACGAGGATGTCGCGGAACCCGTAGAGGCGCTGCGAGCCCGAGCCGGCGGCACTACGAACGGTGGGTTCAACAAGCTGGGTGCGCGCCCAATAATCCAACTGGCGATAGCTGATACCGGCGGCGCGGGCGGCGATGGCACCTCGGTATCCCGAGCCACTATCGAGGTCGGGCAGACCGTCGGTAAAGAGCAGTCCGAGATTGTAGCGGGACTCCTCGCTACGGTTCACGTCTACCATGGTGTCCTCACCCTCAAGTTGAGCTTGAAGTTCAACTTCCTCGTGTTTTCAACGGTACCCACCCAGCATGCGCCCGGCAACGACATCCGACCCAACGGCTCGGCGTGTCGCGACTATTCCACTTACAGCTTGCCCAACGCGCTACGGATCAGGTTTGACCTGACGACCTCGAGCTGCCCCGCGATCTCACGGGCCATGTCCAGCGCCTTAGCGCGGCTCGACGCGTCCTTGCGACGGGCTACCGGAATCAGCGCGCTCTCGATGAGTCCGAGTTCCCGTTCAGCCGATGCGCGGAATCCGCGCAGGTGCCGTGGCTCGATGCCAGAGCGCTGAAGTTCGACAAGGGCCTTGAGCACAGACATCTCGTCATCGCCGTAGTGGTCCGAGGCCACGATGAGCGAAGCGGTAACTGCGTCACCCAGCAGCATCGGTGTGGCCCCCGCCTCCTTGATGAGTTCGTCGCGGCTCAGGCGCCGATCGCTCGGCAGCATTGACGGACCGCTGACCGTAATGCCGCCGGGCAGAACGGGCTCGCGACCGGCATCCAGATCTTCGACATAGCCGCGGATCACCTTGAGCGGCAGGTAGAAGTCGCGCTGCATGGTGAGCACCAACCGCAGCCGCTCGAGATCGCTCGGCGAGAACTTGCGGTAACCCGACTCGGTGCGGGACGGCGTGACGAGCTGACGCTCCTCGAGGAAGCGCAGCTTCGACGGCGAGAGGTCTGGGAACTCCGGGCTGAGGCGCGCGAGCACCTGTCCAATGCTGAGCAACTGAACCCCGGCCGTCAAACGGGCCGGGGAGGTGACGCCCACCATCAACGACTCAACGGCGCGAGATCGAGCCGCGAGGCGTAGAACGTCAGTCGAAACTTGCCCACCTGCACTTCGGCACCGTCGCTGAGCAACGCCGATTCGATCCGAACGCCGTCGAAGTATGTGCCGTTGAGCGAACCTAGGTCGTGCACCTGGAAGGTGTTGCCCACCCGGGTGAACTCGGCATGACGACGGGAGACAGTCACGTCGTCCAGGAAGATGTCTGCATCCGGATGCCGCCCGGAGACGGTCGAGTCGGCGTCGAGCAGGAAGCGCGCACCGACATTGGGGCCACGCCGCACGACAAGCAGGGCCGAGCCGGACGGCAGCGCCGAGATGGCGTCCTGCTCATCGGGCGAGATCCCAGCTTCCATCGCGGCAAGCTTCGCCACGAAATCGTCGGTGAAATGCGCCGTGGTGTCGTTAGAGGGCGCCTCTGGGGCTGAATCACCCGGGATGTCGTCGGCCATCGTGCCCTCCTTTAGCTGTCCACAGTATCGGATGCCGCGACCGGCGTATTCCGTGGAATGCGGATCAATCGACCCGCTTCGAGAACATAGACGACGCCCGCCCACCAGTACAAGAAAACTCCCCAGAGTGCCGCCGCCCAGCCCAACGGATTGGCGAACTGATCGATCGCCGGGAACGTCGCGGCGAGCACCAGCAGCGGCATCGCGACCAGGAGGCCGAAGGTACCCATCTTGCCGAGGTGGTGCACTGGCAGGGGGCCATACCCGTTGTTGGCCAGGACGACGCCCAAGATCAACAAGAGAAGGTCCCGGGCGATGATTACCCCGGCGAGCCACCACGGCACGAAACCGCCCCATGCCAGACCGATCAGGGTCGAGAAGATGAAGAGGCGATCCGCGGCGGGATCGAGCAGCTGCCCGACTCGGCTGACCTGGTTGAACTTTCGCGCGACGAAACCGTCGATGAAGTCGGTCGCGCTCGACACGACCAGCGTGATGAACGCCGTCAGATACTCGTGCGTCAGCAGGAGCACCAGAAAGACCGGGATCAGAAGGAGCCGGAAGGAGCTGAGCACGTTCGGGACCGTCACGATCCGGGAGCTCACTGTCGTCACGCCTGCCACCTTTCTTCGCGAAAGTCTAGCCGTGCCGAAGGCTGCTCCCCCACGGCCGCAATAGCATTCGGAGCATGTCTCCGCTCCTCGTCGTTCTGTTCGTCGCCGGAGCGATCTCCGCCTGCTGCTGGGTCGCTTCCCTGATCACAAAAGACACTTCCTGGGTCGATCGCATCTGGTCGATCGTGCCGGTGATCTACGTATGGATCGTGGCGATCGCCGCCGGTTTGACGGATGCGCGGCTCGACGTGATGGCCGCGCTCGTCACGATGTGGGGCGCTCGACTGCCTTTCAACTTTGCGCGCAAGGGTGGATACGCGGGGGTCGGCACTGGCGCGGAGGACTATCGCTGGGTGGTACTGCGCGCCAGGATGTCGCCACTTCAGTTCCAGTTGTTGAACCTGTTCTTCATCGTGATCTTCCAGAACGCGGTGCTCGTGCTGATCGCGTCTCCCGCGTTCACCGCGTTCGCCCACCGGGAAACCCGCTTCGGCGTCGCGGATGGCGTGCTGACGGTGCTGTTCCTGGTTTTCTTGGTCGGCGAGACGGTTGCAGATCAGCAGCAGTGGGAGTTCCACGCAGGGAAGAAGATCGAGCTAGCCGCGGGTCGCGAACCTTCGCCGCAATTCGTGCAGACCGGGCTGTGGCGGCTGTCGCGGCATCCGAACTTCTTCTTCGAGAACGCACAGTGGTGGACCATCTTCGCGTTCGGGGCGACCGCCGCTGGCTCGGTGCAGCAGTGGACGGTGGCGGGGATCGTTCTGCTGCTCGCGGTCTTCATCGGCTCGACCACATTCACCGAGGCGATCTCCCGCTCGAAGTATCCGGAGTACCTCGCGTTCCAGCGATCGACCTCGGCGGTGATCCCGTGGTTCCCTCGGCAGGTCACGAACTCGGCTGCGGTCTGACCGGGTACCGTCAGGAAATGTCCTGCATTCGGTTCAACACTCCAGCTCAGCGCAAGCAGATGGCGGGTATGGCGCCCGCGATGCTGACGGCTGAGGAGGCCGCGGTGCTGCACCCGGCACCTCCCGTGACCGACAGCAAGATCCTTCGACTTCGCCTGTTGGCGGTGAGTGCGAACCCGAAGATTCGCGAGAGTGTCGCCAGCAGCCACCACACGCCTGCCGACCTCCTCGGGCGTCTCGCGAGAGACGAGAATGCGGGCGTCCGCGGCTGCGTTGCTCGTAACGACGTGGCGCCCCACGAGGCACTCCGGAAGCTTTCATATGACGCGGATGAAACCGTGCGCGGCTGGGTTGCTGTGAACCTCTTCGCGCCCGAGGACGTCATGCGGGCGCTCGGCGACGACAGCAGTGCAATGGTCCGCGCCCTGGTTGTCTGGAAGAGCTCGCGGGCCGAGCCGGTCGCCGTTTAAGCCAGCCGTGGATCGAGCTCCGCGAGCCGCTCGCGCAACTCGGGCCAGGTCGACGCGAGTCCCGGATGCAGCGGTAACCCTGCGACATCCGCAAACGGCACCCAGCTCAACGCGATGCTCTCCGCGTCGCCGAGGTATGGTTCGAAATATTCGGTCGCGACTGCGAGGACCGTTGTGTACGACCAGTAGCCAACGTCGAGCACGGAGCTGCCGAGCACCTTGACGAGCTCGGGCGGCACCCCCGCCTCCTCGTCGGATTCGCGGAGCGCCGCGGCCTCGGCCGTCTCGGCTGGCTTGCGCGCACCCCCTGGCACGCCCCAGGTGCCGCCGTGATGGCTCCAGATTGCGCGGTGCTGAAGAAGCACGCCGACCTCCGGGTGCGCGAGCAGCAGCCCGGCCGCACCGAACGTCCCCCAGAACCGACCCTGCGGACCGTCGACCCAGGCATCGCCGAGGCCGTGAGGACGTCGCTGGTTCGGGTCGTGTGTTGAACGGTCCATGGTTTCAGCCTATGCCGACTCTGCGCCGACTCTCTGGGTGCGGCGTAGCCTGGCCCGCATGACCCAGGGAATCGTGCCGCCGTACTTGCTCGCCCGCATTGCCGCGTTGGATGCCCCCGCGTTCCACGCCGCCGCCGCCGCCGCCCAGCAGACCCTCGTGCTCGACGCGCCGCGCCGCGCCGCGCGACTCAACTTCAGCATCGACGAGCAGAGCAACCTCGTTGCCGAACTGAGCGCGGCACCCAATCGCACGATAAGCGACACGAAGAACACCGAGACGTTGCCGGGCACGCAGGTCCGAGCTGAAGGCGACGATCCGGTCGCGGACATCGCCGTTGACGAGGCATACGACGGCCTCGGGGCCACCTTCGCGCTCTTCTGGGATGTCTACGGTCGCGACTCCATCGACGGCCAGGGCCTCCCCCTGAACGGCACCGTCCACTACGGCAAGCTCTACGACAACGCCTTCTGGGACGGAGATCGGATGGTGTTCGGCGACGGTGACGGGCACGTTTTCGGCCGCTTTACCGCGTCGTACACCGTGATCGGGCACGAGCTCACTCACGGAGTCACGCAGTACACAGCAGGGCTGGTCTACAAAGACCAACCGGGGGCTCTCAACGAGTCGATCTCCGACGTGTTCGGCTCCTTGGTCGAGCAGTACGCCAAGAAGCAGACCGCGGCGACCGCGAGCTGGCTGATCGGAGCCGGACTGTTCACCCCGAACGTGAAGGGCGTTGCACTCCGCTCGATGAAGGCGCCGGGCAGTGCATTCGACGATCCGCAGCTCGGAAAGGATCCGCAGCCCGCCGACTTCGCCCACTACGTGCACACCACAGACGACGCGGGCGGCGTGCACCTGAACTCCGGTATCCCGAACCGAGCCTTCTACCTCGTGGCGCACCGGCTGGGCGGGCACGCCTGGGAGAAGGCGGGCCGGATCTGGTACGACACCCTGCTGTCCGGGCTAAGCCCCACGACCGACTTCGCGGGGTTCGCCGCAGCCACGGTTGTCGCCGCCACGAGACGATACGGTGGCTCATCGGCCGAGGTGGCCGCGGTGCGAGCCGGCTGGGTCGGCGTGGGGGTGACGGCGAGAGATGGCGCAACGAGCGGCGCATGACGAGCTGAGCTTCCGCATTCTGGTCGTGCGCAGCGGCGGCATCGCGGGTCTTCGTCAGCAGTGGCAGATCGAGCCACGTGACGACCCGGAGAGTTGGCTCGATCTGGTGCGCGCGTGCCCATGGGGCGCGGTCGGGAGCGACCCGGCCTCGCGCGATCGTTTCGTGTGGCGCATCGAGGCCCGGATGCCCCATCCCGTGCACACCGCGTCGGTTCCCGATGCCCAGCTGGTGGGCCCGTGGCGTGCGCTCGTCGATCGGGTTCAGGAGGTCGGAACTCATGGCTGAGCGCGCGCGCACCCCCGTCAGCCGCCTCCCCCTCAGCACGGCGCGTGCTGACTCCTGGCTGTGGGCAGTGCGCCTCGTGAAGACGCGCTCAGCCGCGACCTCGCTCTGCAGGGCGGGGCACGTGAAGGTCAACGGCGAGCGAGCGAAGGCGGCGCAGCACGTGAAGCACGGCGACGAGATTCAGTTTCGAGTCGAAGGCGGGCTATCCAAGATCGTCGTCGTGCGGGCACTCTACCTGAAGCGGGTCGGGGCACCGGTGGCTGCTACCGCGTACGACGACAACAGCCCGCCGCCGCCGCCGCGCGAAGAGCGACTATTCCTGGGGGTCCGGGATCGCGGAGCCGGGAGGCCCACCAAGCGCGATCGTCGCAAGATCGAGGAACTGATCGGCGAGGGCGACGACTAGCTGCAGTTCCTCGGAAGGCTCTGAGCCGTGGAGAGCTAGGCTGCGGCTTGCTCGGCGAGGCCGCTCTCTATCGCCGCAATGACCTCGGGCGCGTCGGGCTGCGTGGTCGGGCGGAAACGCGAGACGGCACCATCCGGGGTGATGACGAACTTCTCGAAGTTCCACTTCACCCTGCCGGCCTTGCCTCGTTCGTCCTCGATCTGCGTCAGCTCGGCGTACAGCGGGTGTTTGCCGCGACCGTTGACCTTGATCTTGTCCATAAGCGGGAAGGTCACGCCATAGGTCGTTGAGCAGAACTCCTTGATGTCTTCGATCGAGCCGGGCTCCTGGCCAAGGAACTGGTTGCAAGGGAAGCCAAGCACGGTGAATCCGCGATCGGC
>JAYTXO010000112.1:0-2079 GCA_043742905.1 Microbacteriaceae bacterium
GGCCTCGCTGCGGTTTCTGCAGACTGGGGCGTCGACGACGTTCTGCTCGAGTCGGCGGGTCCCGCCGAGGTGGATGCGCGCATCCGCCTCGTGATCGGACGTCTCGCCCAAGAGAAGTCGGCATCCAAGATCCAGGCATCCGGCGTCGTCATCGACGAGGCCAGCTACTCGGCCAAGGCTCATGGCCGGCCGCTCGACCTGACCTTCAAGGAGTTCGAGTTGCTGCGCTTTCTGGCGACGCACCCCTCGCGGGTGTTCACGCGCGAACAGTTGCTCAGCGAAGTCTGGGGCTACGACTACTTCGGCGGCACCCGCACGGTGGACGTGCACGTGCGGCGCCTGCGCGCCAAGCTCGGCGACCTCGAGTCACTGATCGGCACAGTACGCAACGTCGGCTACCGCTTTAACGTGTATGACGACGAGACCGAGCGGCTGCCGACGCCCGTTAGCTGAGAGCCACCGTCCCGCCTAACTCTTCTCCGGAGAATCTTCTGCTATCTCCGGAGATCTGCAGCGAATCGCTCTGGATCCCGCGGCTGTCCGACCCCAGCGATCGGAAAACTCCGGAGAAAGTGCGTGAGGAGAATGCGTTTGCTCCCCATTCATCCGTCGATGCCATGATGGATCGATGGAGAGCGACAGCCCCCTCGGCGATGCCACAATCGCGGCCGACCTGCTGGATGATGACGAAGCGGAGCCGTATCTCGACGACGACGGCACGATGCCGCCCGACCGCTTCCTCGACCGGGAGATGAGTTGGCTCGCCTTCAACCAGCGCGTGCTCGAACTGGCCGAGGATCCGAATCAGCCGCTCCTTGAGCGCGCCAACTTCCTGGCGATCTTCGCGAGCAACCTCGACGAGTTCTTCATGGTGCGCGTCGCCGGCTTGAAGCGTCGCATCGCGACCGGCCTGGCCGTGCCGACCAACGTCGGCCGTGCTCCGCTCGACGTACTCGCCGACGTCGGCAGGAAGGCGCACGAACTGCAAGACCGCCACGCCCGCGTGTTCAAGTTGATCGTCAAGCCCGAACTCGACGAGGCGGGCATCCACATCGAGAGCTGGAGTGACCTCGACGAGAAGGACCGCATCCGCAGCAACGAGATCTTCTCGGCCCAGATCTTCCCGGTGCTGATGCCGCTCGCGGTCGACCCCGCGCATCCGTTCCCCTACATCTCGGGGCTCTCGCTCAACCTGTCGATCCGAGTACGCAACCCCAAGACCGGCAAGGAGGAGTTCGCCCGACTCAAGGTGCCGCAGAACCTCCCGCGCTTTGTGCAGCTTCCGGATGACTCACGCGGTCTCCTGCGCTACATCCCTCTTGAGGATCTCATCGCCAATCACCTCGGGGAACTCTTCCCTGGAATGCAGATCGTCGCCCACCACGAGTTCCGCGTCACGCGCAACGAGGACGTGGAGATCGACGAAGATGAAAACGAGAACTTGCTGCAGGCTCTGGAGAAGGGGCTGCTGCAGCGCCGCTTCGGCCCGCCGATCCGTCTCGAGATCAGTAATGACATGGATGACGTCACGCTCGGCCTCCTGATGAGCGAGCTACAGATCACCGAGGATGAGGTCTACAGCCTGCCCGCACCGCTTGACCTCGGCGGCCTGTTTGAGATCACCAAGCTCGACCGTCCGCAGCTGAAATACCCGCGCAACCTGCCGACAACTAGCGTGAACCTGCTGCCGACGGAGCCGACCGCGCAACCAGATATCTTCGCCTCGATCGATCGCGGCGACATCCTGCTGCACCACCCGTACGAGTCGTTCGCGACGAGCGTGCAGGCCTTCCTCGAGCAGGCGGCGGCCGACCCGAACGTGCTCGCCATCAAGCAGACGCTCTACCGAACCAGCGGGGACAGCCCGATCGTGGAGGCGCTGATCGACGCCGCCGAAGCCGGAAAGGCCGTGCTCGCGCTCGTCGAGATCAAGGCGCGCTTCGACGAGCAAGCGAACATCGGCTGGGCGCGCAAGCTCGAGAAGTCGGGCGTGCACGTGGTCTACGGCCTGGTTGGCCTCAAGACGCACAGCAAGCTCGCGCTCGTAGTGCGCCAGGACAAGAACGGCACGCTGAAGCA
>JAYTXO010000113.1:0-3235 GCA_043742905.1 Microbacteriaceae bacterium
ATGCCCAAGTTGACGTACTGGCCGTCCTTCAACTCGACGGCAGCAATCGCCGCCATCTCGTCACGCGTCCACATGCGGTCTTACCGTTCTCTGCTCGATATCCCGATCGGTGACGTCGGCTGCTATCACTCGCTGCACGAAGATCCCAGGGGTGTGGATGTCATCCGGCTCGATGAAGCCGTCCAGGATTTCGTCCGCCTCGGCAATGGTCACGCGCCCCGCGGTCGCAACGAGCGGATTGAAGTTGCGAGCCGTCAGTCGGTATCGGAGGTTGCCCTCGGCATCTGCGCGGTGAGCGCGAACCAGGGCGAGGTCGGCGACAAGGCCTCGCTCTAAAATCGCTCGCACCCCGTCGAAGATCACCTCCGACTTGCCTTCGGCGATAGGAGTCCCGACTCCCGTCGGTGTGTAGAAGGCCGGGATGCCCGCCCCGCCCGCACGTAGACGCTCAGCGAGAGTGCCCTGAGGGCAGAATTCGACTTCGAGTTCACCAGACAGGTACTGCTCCGCGAACAACCGGTTCTCGCCCACGTAGGACGCCACTACCTTGCGCACCTGGCCATGCTCAAGCAGAAGACCCAGTCCTTTTCCGTCGACTCCCATGTTGTTGCTGACCACAGTGAGGTCCTTCACCCCCGTGTCGCGCAGGGCGGTAATAAGGCGGGTCGGATTGCCCGAGAGGCCGAATCCTCCAACTGCGACGGTCATGCCGTCATAGACAACATCCGCGAGCGCGGCGGCGGCATCCTCTCTGAGCTTGCCGGTCACCGTGTCATCCCGCCTTCACGCGCCACCGAGCAGAAGGCGCTGGAGACTCTCGTGCCGCAACAACTCATTGCGGGCACGACACCGGCGATCTCTCCGGCCCGCAGCAAACAGGTCTGGTCGCAGAATTCACTGACGCGCAGTTCGCTCTGTGCACTGCTCATGCTCCCCGCTCCTTCCAGGCTTCGTGACGACGAACCGGCCGACCAGGCCGGGCTGGCGCAGCTTGGACCTTGGACCTTGGACCTTGGACCAAAGATAGCCTCGGGCGCAAGCGGGATCAGTCCGACGACGCTTCACGACTCGGTGCGGAATCGAGAAGGGCGGAATTCGGCATCGCCAGGGTCGGGAGGGCGTGCGTCGGCGCCCAGACCGACGAACGCTGAACGCCTTCGAGTTGCGAAGCCTGAATGTGGCCAGCAGCCTGATCTCCCGCCCCTCCTCGTCAAGCTCAGGTCGAATGCGAGCCAGCACCTCGCCCAATGCTCGACGTAGCGGCGCTAAAACGATCGGACTCGACGATTCGCGGGTGCGGGTAGCGCCGAAAGCTCCCGAGTGCGGCGGCGACCTGAAGAAGGGCCGTCTGTCTGTTGGCCTACTGGTGGCCCGCCGGGTGGCCATCACGCCACGATCTTAATCTCTAGACAGTTCGCAGAACGATCGCTAACCTGATGTTCAGTTAGTAATCGCTAACTGGAACCCGAGAGACCGTTGATGACCACGCAAGCGGCGGTGCCCGACACCAGGGCGGACGCCTGGCGCGCACTTCTCATGCAGCTTCGCGAGCGCACCGCCGCAGTGGCGCTCGGTGGGCCTGAGAAGGTACGGGAACGCCATCGCGCGCGTGGCAAACTGCTGGCGCGCGATCGTATCGACGCACTGCTCGACCGCGGCAGCCCGTTCCTCGAGATCGCCCCGCTGGCCGCGTGGGAGCTGCACGACGGAGACGCCCCCGCCGCAGGGGTCGTTGCGGGTATCGGGCTCGTTCACGGCCGCCACGTGCTCGTGATCGCGAACGACGCGACCGTCAAAGGCGGCACCTACTTCCCGATGACCGTAAAAAAGCATCTCCGAGCGCAGGAGATCGCGGCCGAGAACCGGCTGCCCTGCATCTACCTTGTGGACTCGGGGGGTGCGTTCCTGCCCATGCAAGACGAGGTCTTCCCCGACCGCGAACACTTCGGGCGCATCTTTTACAACCAGGCCAGGATGTCGCGGGACGGCATCCCCCAGATCGCCGCCGTCCTCGGCTCCAGCACCGCTGGCGGCGCCTATGTGCCGGCGATGAGCGACGAGACAATCATCGTGCGCGGACAGGGCACGATCTTCCTCGGTGGGCCGCCGCTCGTAAAAGCCGCGACCGGTGAGATCGTCTCTGCCGAAGAGCTCGGCGGCGGTGTCACGCACTCTCGAATCTCGGGAGTGACCGACCACCTCGCCGAAGACGACCGGCACGCGCTGCAGATCGTGCGCGACATCATCGCCACCCTGCCAGCCCCGCCGGTCTCGGTGGACGATCAGGAGGTCCCGGTCCCGCCCGCCCGCGCCATCGAGCAACTCTACGAGCTCGTCCCCACCGATCTGCAGACCCCGTACGACGCGCGCGAGATCCTCGAGCGGATCGCGGATGCCGGCTCCATTCTCGAGTTCAAGTCCGAGTACGGCACCACCCTCATTACTGCTTTCGCTCGCATCTACGGCCATCGAGTGGGCATCATCGCCAACAACGGCGTCCTGTTTTCGGAGTCAGCCCTGAAGGGTACTCACTTCATCGAACTGTGCGACCAGCGCGGTATCCCCTTGATCTTTTTGCAGAACATCGCGGGATTCATGGTCGGGCGCGAGTACGAGCACGGCGGCATCGCAAAGCACGGCGCGAAGATGGTCAACGCCGTCGCCTGCGCGCGGGTGCCCAAGCTCACCGTCGTGGTGGGCGGCTCGTTCGGAGCGGGGACCTATTCGATGTGCGGACGCGCGTACTCCCCCCGCTTCCTCTGGCTCTGGCCAAATGCTCGAGTATCGGTGATGGGCGGTCCTCAGGCGGCCAGCGTGCTCTCGACGATCCGACGCGACCAGATCGAAGGCGACGGCGGCAGTTGGTCGAGTGACGAGGAGACCGCCTTTCAGGCACCGATCCGCTTGGCCTATGAGGAGCAGGGCAGCCCGTACTACTCGACCGCGCGGCTGTGGGACGACGGCATTATCGAGCCGGCGCAGACCCGCAACGTACTCGGGTTAGCCCTTGACGTCGTGTCGCGGGCTCCGATGGACAACGTCGGCTACGGCGTCTTCAGGATGTGACGATGTTCGAGAAAGTACTCATCGCCAATCGGGGCGAGATCGCATGCCGCGTCATCCGGACTCTCCGCAGAATGGGTATCTCCTCGGTGGCCGTATACAGCGACGCCGACGCAGGCGCCCGGCACGTCGGCGAGGCCGACGAAGCTGTCCGCATCGGACCGGCCAGCGC
>JAYTXO010000114.1:0-4208 GCA_043742905.1 Microbacteriaceae bacterium
TCGTATGTCGGCGACCCGCATGGTCGCCAGCCAACAAAAGGAGAGACACCTCGTGGAGGGTCCCGAAATCAAGTTCGCCGAAGCCGTTTTGGATAACGGTAAGTTCGGCACGCGCACCGTCCGGTTCGAAACCGGCCGACTCGCGCAGCAGGCTCAGGGCGCGATCGCCGCGTACCTGGACGAAGACACCATGATCCTGAGCGCCACCAGCGCGGGGAAGCACCCGCGTGACGGCTTCGACTTCTTCCCACTGACGGTGGATGTGGAAGAGCGCTCGTACGCAGCAGGCAAGATCCCCGGCTCGTTCTTCCGTCGCGAAGGTCGCCCCTCGACTGAGGCGATCCTCGTCTGCCGGTTAATCGACCGTCCGCTGCGCCCGACCTTCGTAGAGGGTCTGCGTAACGAGGTCCAGATCGTCATCACCGTTCTGAGTATCGCGCCCGATGAGTTCTACGATGCTCTGGCCATCAATGCCGCCAGCCTGTCGACCCAGATCTCCGGCCTGCCGTTCTACGGTCCGGTCGGCGGCATCCGGATGGCTCTGATCGGCGACCAGTGGGTGGCGTTCCCTAAGTTCAGCCAGCTCGCGGAGGCCGTCTTCGACCTCACCGTTGCCGGCCGCCTTGTCACCGACAAGGACGGCAACGAAGACGTGGCAATCATGATGGTCGAGGCCGAAGCGACCGAGGGCAGCTGGGAGCTGATTCGCGCGGGCGCGACAAAGCCGGACGAGGCGGTCGTCGCCCAGGGCCTTGAGGCCTCTAAGCCGTTCCTGAAGCAGCTCATCAAGGCCCAGCAGTCGATCGCCGACCAGGCGGCCAAGGCGATCCAGGAGTTCCCGCTGTTCCCGCCCTACCAGCAGGCGACCTACGACGCCGTCGCAGGCCTTGCCTACGACGAGCTCAAGGGCGTTTACCAGATCGCCGACAAGCTTGAGCGCCAGAACGCCGATGACGAGCTGAAAGACCGCGTCAAGGGCCACATCGCCGCCGAGGTCGAGGCGGATCGCCTTCCGGCCTCTGCCAACTCCGAGGTCAGCGCCGCGTACAAGTCGGTGTCCAAGAAGATCATGCGTTCGCGCGTGCTCACTGAGGGCATCCGTATCGATGGCCGCGGCCTCACTGACATCCGAGCGCTCGACGCCGAGGTGCAAGTCATCCCGCGCGTTCACGGTTCGGCGATCTTCCAGCGCGGCGAGACCCAAATCCTGGGCGTCACCACGCTGAACATGCTCAAGATGGAGCAGCAGATCGACTCGCTCGCTCCGGTGAAGAAGAAGCGTTACCTGCACCACTACAACTTCCCGCCGTACTCGACCGGTGAGACCGGTCGCGTGGGGTCGCCGAAGCGTCGCGAGATCGGGCACGGCTTCCTTGCCGAGCGTGCGCTCGTACCGGTGCTGCCCAGCCGCGAGGAGTTCCCCTACGCGATCCGTCAGGTGTCCGAGGCTCTCGGCTCCAACGGATCGACGTCGATGGGCTCGGTCTGCGCCTCAACCCTGTCGTTGCTCAACGCCGGTGTGCCGCTGCGTGCACCCGTCGCGGGCATCGCGATGGGCCTGATCTCCGACGAGGTGGATGGTGAGACCCGCTACGCGGCCCTCACCGACATCCTGGGTGCCGAGGACGCGCTTGGCGACATGGACTTCAAGGTCGCCGGTACGTCGGAGTTTGTCACCGCGATCCAGCTCGACACCAAGCTGGCGGGCCTCCCGTCCTCGGTGCTCGACAGTGCCCTGAAGCAGGCCAAGGAGGCGCGCACGGCGATCCTCGCGGTCCTCAACCAGGCGATCGACGGTCCGGATGAGATGGCTCCGACCGCGCCCCGCGTGATCAGCGTCCAGATCCCGACCGACAAGATCGGCGAGCTGATCGGCCCGAAGGGCAAGACGATCAACGCCATCCAGGACGAGACCGGCGCCGACATCTCCATCGAGGAAGACGGCACCGTCTACATCGGTGCGGTCGATGGCCCGTCGGCCGAGGCGGCTCGTGCCCAGGTGCTGGCGATCGGCAACCCGCTGAATCCGGAGGTGGGCGAACGGTTCCTCGGGACCGTCGTCAAGCTCGCGGCCTTCGGCGCGTTCGTCTCGCTCATGCCGGGCAAGGACGGCCTGCTGCACATCAGCGAGGTTCGCAAGCTCGCCGGTGGCAAGCGCGTCGAGAACGTCGAAGATGTGCTCGTGGTCGGCCAGAAGATCCAGGTGGAGATCACCAAGATCGACGACCGCGGAAAGCTGTCGCTTGCCCCGGTAGTCGACGAGGCCGACGCGGCCGACACGGACGGCCGTCCGAGCGACGATGTCCACGTGGATTCTTCGTCGGAAGGCGAGTCGATCGACGCGTAGTACCTCGAAATCCCAGATGCCCGTCCCACTTCGGTGAGGCGGGCATCTGTCATCTACGAAGACTGGGCGAAGGGCTGGCCCGCGCAAAGCCATCGTGGGGCCGAGACCCTTCTGGAGCCACCGTCAGGCGGCAGGCGAGTGGCGGTGCCTTTCACTGTGGACGACCTCACCCGGTTGCCACAGCATCCCCACGCGGACAAGTTGCGTCCGCAACCGGAAGCACGCCAACCCCGCAGGCCGCGTGTTCGCTGAGTGTTATCCCCGCGGTCGCTCGGAGACGGGTCGCAGGACGTGTTTCCGTGTGAACCTCACAATTGATAACGATTGGGTGGCGTGCCCCGAATACCCCGGGTGGGCGCGTTACTCTCGCACCACAAAGACGCGCCCGACCCCCGCCGGCACGTTGGGTCAGTGCTGACGTCGTGAGCGATCCGAGAGGCGGAGATGATGGATCCGGTAGGTGAGGGCAACTCGTCTGCGTTGCGCACCGGCCCTGTCTTGTCTGTGACTTCGGTCTCTGTGCCTTCGGCCTCTGTCACTTCAGAGTCTCTGCCATCGGGCGTGATCCCGACCGCGACCTCGCCCGTGCCGACCACCTCTGAGACGGCGGCCATCGTGGGTGCCGGAGCGGCTCCGCGCCGTCGAGTCGGGTTTTCAGAGCTTCGGGTGTTCCCGATCGCCATCAGCGGCAAGGTGTTCGGCTGGAAGGCCGATGACATCACGACTGACGCGATCCTCGATGCCTACGCGGCGCACGGTGGTAACTTCCTCGACACCGCTGACTCCTACTCAAGCGGGCGCAGCGAGCTGATGATCGGCAACTGGCTGCGGTCGCGGCGCAACCGCGACGAGGTGATCGTCGCGACCAAGGTGGGCAAGAGCGCCGAGCATCCGGGCGTGAAGGCGCGCGCGATCACCGCGGCCGTCGAGGATTCGCTGCGTCGGTTGCGCACCGACCGCATCGAGTTGCTCTACCTGCACGTCGACGATCCTGATGTGGCGTTCGAGGAGACCCTGCTTGCGGTCGATGAGCTGATCCGAGCTGGCAAGGTCATCGCGTTCGGGGGATCAGACCACACCGGCAACCGTATTTTTGAGGCGCGGATCGCATCGGCCCAGCTGGGCGTTGCTCCGATGGTGGCGTTGCAGAATCGCTACAACCTGATGGAGCGGGAAGGTTACGAGGGCGATCTCGAGCACATCGCCGACCGCGTCGGTCTCGGAGTCATGCCGCGATTCGCGCTGGCAAGCGGTTTCTTGGGCGGTCGGTATCGAAGCAAAGCTGATCTGGCGCGTAACGATCGCGGCTCCGAGGTCTCGAAGTACGTCACGCGCCGCGGGTTCAAGGTGCTCGCCGCCCTCGACGACGTGGCCACCACCCACGACGCCAGCATGTCGACGATCGCCCTCGCATGGCTACTGAGTAAGCCGAATGTGGTGGCACCGGTCGTCTCGGCGAGCAGTGCCGAGCAGGTCTTCGATCTGGTGGCCGCTCCGGAGGTTCGACTCACCCGTCACGAACTGACGATGCTTGACCGCGCGAGCGAACCGCGGCGCTAAGACCGCGGTTCACCTGGGCCACGGGCCTGTAGCGAGCCAGCGGGATCGGCGGCTAGTTGATGCCCGGAATGTGAAGCCAGCCGAGGGCCAGCACCAGGTAGATCACCGTCAGCAGCAATGAGACGACGGTGATGCCGACGCCAGAGCGGCGCGTCGATCCGCGAAACACCAGCTGGATCACGAGCACAATCCCCATGATGATCACCAGGGTGATGATGGCGACCGGCACATTGATGAAGAATGACAGCACAACCAAAGCGCCAACGATGATCTCGACAACGGCCAAGATCGGGGTTCCGCG
>JAYTXO010000115.1:0-2483 GCA_043742905.1 Microbacteriaceae bacterium
CGTAGCTCGGCGGTGCGTCCGGGGTGGAGAGCGGGATGCGATCCGGTCGCGACCGAGATGTCGACTGCCAGAGCCACCGAGAGCTGCCGCACCACGTCCAGGGCATCCGTAAGGCTGCTCGCCACGGCAGCAGCGCCCGGTTGCTTGGCCAGCGCGTCACCGAGGAACAGGCCGCCGACATGCCATGGCTGCGGCGGGATGCTCGCATTCATGGCAAAGCGGGTGGCCTCGTCTGGGCGCTCTGCTCCGGGGGGGATGGACTCCGTGCCGTACAAGACACCGGGCTCGGGAAGGAACACGGTTCCGATCTCGAAGATCGCGAGGTCGGTCATCCCGCGGGAGAGGTTGCGGCGAGCGATCTCGATCAGACCCGGCAACAACGAGCGCCGGAGCAGCCCGCTCTGCGGGTCGAGCGGGTTGGCGAGTTTCACGGCAGGCGCCCCGGGAGCAAACAGCTCGACCGTCGCCGCTGAAGTGAAGGGATACGCGAGCACTTCGGTTGCGCCGGCCGCGGCCAACGTCGCGGCGGCCCGCCGTCGCGCGGACTGGGCGCGGGTGAGCCCACGCCCAGGAGGCGCGATCGGAAGCACCGAGGGGATGCGGTCGTATCCGACAACGCGCGCCACCTCCTCGACGAGAGTGAGAGCGTCGGTGAGGTCGGGACGCCAACTCGGCGGGGTGATCGTCCAATGTCCGTCAGCTGCGGGTTCGACGGTAGCGCCGATCAGCTCGAGGGCGCTACGAACCTCGGCCTCGCTGTAGTTGACGCCGATGACCTCGGCCGGACGCGTCGGCGAGAACGCGATCGAAGCCGGCGCCAGCGCCATGTTGTAGACCGAACCAAGCGGATCAGCTGTCCCTCCCGCCAGCTCGACCAGCAGGTCAACGACCCGCTGCGCCGCGATCGTCCCAAGCCGTGGGTCGACACCGCGCTCGAAGCGCTTGGAGGCCTCGCTCGGCAGCTTATGGCGACGGGCGGTGCGCGCGACCGTGACGGGGTCGAAGTTCGCGGCCTCAACGAGGACGTCGGTGGTGGCATCCGAGATCTCGGTAGTCGCCCCGCCCATCACACCGGCGAGGCCGATCGGACCCGAGCCGTCGGTGATCAACAGATCTTCCGGCGAGAGCGTGCGCACGACGCCGTCGAGCGTCTCCAACGTCTCTCCTGGCGCTGCTCGTCGAATCACGAAGCCGCCCTGGAGCTTTCCAAGGTCGTATCCGTGGGTCGGCTGGCCAAGTTCGAACATGACGTAGTTGGTGATGTCGACCGGCAGCGAGACGGATCTCACCCCTGCGAGCTTGAGGCGCGCCGCCATCCACGGCGGTGTGGGCTTGTTCACGTCGACCCCACGCACGGCGCGCGTGGTGAACGCACTCGAACCGACCGTGCCGCGAATCGGAGCGGCGTCGTCGATGGTGACGTCGAAGGTTTCACCGGGCGGGACCGGCGTTACAGCGAGCGCGGGATCGCGGAAGGCCGCGCCCGTCGAGTGCGAGTACTCGCGCGCCACCCCGCGGATCGAGAACGCATAGCCGCGGTCGGGGGTCACGTTGATCTCGACGGCCGCGTCATCCAGGCCGAGCAAGTGGATCGCGTCGGCGCCCACGGGCGCGTCAGCGAGCCCCAGCGCAGCTAGCCGCAGGATGCCGTCGTGCTCCTCACCGAGTCCGAGCTCACGCGCGGAAGCAATCATGCCGTCTGAGGTATGTCCGTAGGTCTTGCGAGCGGCGATGACAAAAGGATCAGACGCAGTGGGGCCGGGCAGCACCGCGCCCGGGAGCGTCACCACGACCTTGTCTCCGATCGCGAAGTTGTGTGCGCCGCAGACGATGCCGCGCGGCTCGACCTCGCCGACATCCACTTGGCACCAGTTGATTGTTTTGCCATTGCTCTGCGGCTCGGGCGTAAACGCGAGCACCTGACCCACGACAACGGGTCCGGTGACCTGGAAGAAGTGCACATTCTCTTCCTCGAAGCCGACGCGTACGAGCGCTTCGTGCACGCTCTCGAGCGACACATCCGCGGGGAGGTTGACCCACTCCCCCAGCCAGCTCAGCGGGACGCGCATGTCAGACCACCATCCCGAACTGCTGCGAGAAGCGCACATCGCCCTCGACGATGTCGTGCATATCGTTGAGCCCGTTGCGGAACATCAGAGTGCGCTCGACACCCATACCGAAGGCGAAGCCCTGGTACTCCTCAGGGTCGATGTCGGCCGCGCGCAGCACGTTCTGGTTCACCATGCCGCAGCCGCCCCATTCGATCCAGCGAGGTCCGCCCTTGGCGTTGGGCATCCAGACATCCATCTCGGCACTCGGCTCGGTGAACGGGAAGTAGTTGGGGCGCAGACGAATCTGTGCGCCCTCGCCGAACAGAGAGCGCGCCATGTGCTCGAGAGTTCCGCGCAAGTTTGCCATCGTGAGGCCCTTGTCGATGGCGATGCCCTCGATCTGGTGGAAGACCGGGGTGTGCGTGGTGTCCA
>JAYTXO010000116.1:0-4421 GCA_043742905.1 Microbacteriaceae bacterium
GTGCGCGCGCTGGTCGCCGAGGTGCTGGCCGGCATCCGTCGTCCGCGGCACGTGAACCTCGCATACCGTGAGCCGTTGTCATCGCCGCAACTGCTTCCCGAAGTTTCGCCGGGGGCGTGGGCTCCCGAGGTGCCGCCGCACGAGGCGCTCAAGCTGCAGCCGGGCCCCAGCACGGTCGTGGTCGCGGGCACGGGGGCGGGAGCCGTGGCGGAGGAGGTCGCACGTGCTCTGGGAGCTCCGCTGCTGGCCGAGGTGGCGAGCGGCGCGCGCTTCGGGCCAAACCTGGTCGCGGCCTACCGCGAGCTGTTGGGGACCGCCAACTTCGGGGACCGGATTGAGCGCGTCGTCGTGTTCGGGCATCCGACCCTGTCGCGCGAAATTCCTGCGCTCATTCAGAGCGAGCGGGCCGAGACGATCGTTGTGCGCGGTGCAGGGCGCGAGCAGTACAACCCAGGGCATCGCGCGACAAAGACCGTGGATGCCGTGACCGTCGCGGACGATCCGGTGGCCCTCGAGGCCTCCCGCCCGTGGGTTGGGCGCTGGGTGCAGAGTTCGCGCGCGCTGATCGAGGAGCTGGACGACGCGGCCCCCGGTGCCGCGCTGACCGACGACTACCGCGAGCGCGCCGAGTTCGCCCGCGTCCAGTTGGAGGCGCTTCGTGCACCGGTCACGCGACGTGCGCTCGCGCGGGCGGTCTGGAACGCGAGCTGGCCGCACGATCGCCTTGTCGTTGCGTCGTCTCGGCTCATCCGCGAACTCGATCGCGTCGCCCCTGGCAAGAAGATCCCGGTGCACTCCAACCGGGGTTTGGCGGGCATTGACGGGACGATCGCGACCGCTACCGGCATCGCCCTCGCCCAGCAGTCGGGCGGCGGGGGCTCGGACAGTGCGCGCGGCATCACTCGCGTGCTGCTCGGAGACCTCGCGATGCTGCACGACTCCGGATCATTGCTGTCGGGTGTCGGCGAGGAGCAGCCGCGCATGCAGTTGATTGTGGGCAACGACGGCGGCGGCACCATCTTCGACGGCCTCGAGGTCGCCGGATCTGCGGACCCCGCCCTGCTCGATCGCGTCATGCTCACCCCCCAGAAGGTCGACTTCGCCGCGCTCGCCGCTGCCTACGGCTGGGAGTACCGTCGGGTCGCTAACCGCGGCGAGCTGGACCCGGCGCTGACGCCGAGCGATGGGCGCGTGCTGATCGAGGTGCCGCTGGAGCGCTGAGGTCGGTTAAGTTGCTCCGGCGCTGCGTCGAGCCGCTAACGTGACGCTCATGGACCAGTTCTCCGACATCGAGCCCCTGCTGCGCGCCGGGGACGGCTTCGATCTGTCGAAAGTGGACACCGCATCCACTCCCGGCTTCGAGCACCATGGCAAGCACGGCAAGAAGCAGGGCACCGCAGCGCTGGCCGAGGGTGCGGTCGAACTCGCCGACCTGCAGGAGAAGCTCTACGCGGGCGGGCTCAACGGCGACCAGCGCCGCATCCTGCTCGTGCTGCAGGCGATGGACACCGCGGGTAAAGGCGGCATCGTCGGACACGTTGTCGGTTCGGTGAACCCGTACGGCATCCACATCGCGGCCTTCAAAGCGCCGACCGACGAGGAGAAGGCGCACGACTTTCTCTGGCGCATCCACAAGCAGGTGCCCGCCGCTGGCATGCTCGGAGTCTTTGATCGCTCGCACTACGAAGACGTGCTCGTGCACCGTGTCAAGCACTACTCGACTCCCGAGGTGATCGAGGAGCGCTACGGCCTCATCAACGACTTCGAGAAGGAGCTCACGGAGGCCGGCACGATTGTCATCAAGGTGATGCTGAACATCTCGACCGATGAGCAGCGTCGCCGGCTCGAGGCCCGTCTCGACGACCCCACTAAGCACTGGAAGTTCAACGCCGGCGACCTCGATGACCGCGCCCTGTGGCCCGACTTCATGGAGGCGTATCAGATCGCGATCAGCCGCACATCCACGGATGTCGCCCCGTGGTACGTGATCCCAGCCGACCACAAGTGGTACGCGCGCCTCGCCGTGCAACAGCTGCTCATCGACGCGATGCGTCGCCTTCGCCAGGACTGGCCGGTTGCCGCCTTCGACCTGGAAGCGCAGAAGGCACGGTTGGCGAGGGAGTAGGGGAGCATTGCCGGGTCACCCTTTCCCTTCCAGTGCCGAGGGAATGCAGTCTTGTGGGTTCGACAGCGCTATCCGAAAGCCTCGACGATCGGACGGAACTTCAGCCGTGTCTCAGCGAGTTCGCGCTCCGGGTCGGAGTCGGCGACAATGCCCGCACCGGCATATGCCGTGATACCGCCGTCGTGGGTGACCTCGGCCGAGCGCAGGGCGACCGCCCATTTGCCGCATCCCGAGGCATCCACCCATCCGACTGGACCGCCATAGCGTCGCCGGTCGATCGGTTCGAGTTCGCGAATCGCCGAGACGGCAGCAGCGGTGGGTGCCCCCGCCACTGCGGCGGTCGGGTGAAGCGCGGCGGCCAAGTCGAGCGCCGTTGAGCCGTCAGACAGCGTCCCCTCAACGTCTGAGGCGAGGTGCCACAGGTTGGGCAACTTGAGCGCGAACGGCAGTTCGCTTGAGACGACCCCGGTTGCGTGTCCGGCGAGTGAGGAGAGCACGCTCTGCACGGCGAAGCGGTGCTCGTCGAGATCCTTGGTGGAGGTCGCGAGGGCGAGGGCGGCGGCGTGGTCGGCTTCCGCATCCGCGCCCCGGCCGATGCTGCCGGCAAGCACGCGGGCGGTGACGATGCCGTGGTTCACCCGCACCAACGTTTCGGGGCTGGAGCCGAGCAGGCCGTCAACCGCGAAAGTCCAGGTGTCGGGATAGCCAAGGGCAAGATCGACGAGCACGCGTCGCAAATCCGCCCCATCGGGGAGGTGGCCGACGAGGTCTCGGGCGAGGACGACCTTGCTGAGTTCCCCGGCCTGGATGCGACGCACTGCCTCCGCGACCGCCGCCTTGTAGCCTTCACCGTCGAGGGTGCCCTGGTGCAGCGCGATCCGGTACTCGGAGCCAAGCGGGCGCTTCTCGAGCTTGAGCTCGGAGCCGTCAACGCGCGTCACCCAACTGTGCCCGTCGCGGCGTCCGACGATGACCTCCGGGACGATAAGCACGCTAGCGCGCTGCGACTCGTCATCGAAGGTGAATGCGCCGAAGGCAACGAGGCCGGTGCCGGAGACCCCAACCGGATCGGTGACTTTGGCGGCCGCGCTGATCGTGCGCCAGGCATCTGCTGCCTCACGGATGCGGTCGGAACCATGGAACTCGAGCCGAAGCGCCTCGCCGAAGCCCGCGATCCCATCGCCGCGCCGGATGAACAGAAGGGGCATGCGCGGGTCGAGGATCGTCAGCAGCGAAGGCACCTGCTCGATCGCGCGCGTCTCGACCGCCAGGGCGGGAAGCGCCTGCGCCGAGTCCGTCACACAACCAGCCTATGTGCCTACATGGGCATGCGCCGTGAGAGCCGTTCGCAGGCCGGAGCGCGACACCCGCTTTCAGTAGGATCGAACCGTGGTCAGGGCTGAAATGGACAAGCAGCCGGAGCAGGTCTCCGGGATGTTCGACGACGTCGCACCCAACTATGACCGCACTAACGCGGTCATGTCGTTTGGCAACTCCGCCCTCTGGCGCCTCGCGACGGTGAAGGCGGTCGACCCAAAGTCCGGCGAGCGCATCCTGGACCTCGCGGCTGGCACTGGCACGTCGAGCGCGGCTCTTGCCCGCACTGGTGCGACCGTGGTGGCCGTCGACCTGTCGCCCGGGATGATTGCGGAGGGCCGCAAGCGGCATCCGCTCATCGAGTTCGTCGAGGGCAACGGCGAGAAGATGCCGTTCGGTGACGATGAGTTCGACGCCGTGACGATCAGCTTCGGTCTGCGTAACGTCGAGCACCCGAAGGTGGCGCTCGCCGAGATGTATCGCGTGCTGAAACCGGGAGGTCGCCTGGTGGTGTGCGAGTTCTCCAAGCCGCCGCAGGCACTGTTCCGAACCGGTTATCAGGTGTATACGAAGTTCGCGATGCCGATCATCGCGAAGATGACCAGCTCCAACGTCGAGGCCTACGACTACCTAGCCGAGTCGATCCGCAACTGGCCCGATCAGGGTACGCTCACCCAGTGGATCCGCGGAGTCGGGTTCACGCGTGTCGCCCACCGAAATCTGACAGCAGGGGTGGTGGCTCTACACCGTGGTCACAAGCCCGAAGATGCGGCGATCCGCGCATCTGCCGCGAAGCGTCGGGCGCGCACCCGTAAGCCCACCGCATCGGTCACCGCCGACTCTCTCACCAGCGACGCGACCGACCTGATATGAACCCCAGCCCGCCTCTCGCGCGTCGCAGCAACACCCTGAGCTCCTCCCTCGGTCTGGGAGAGAAGTTGTTCGCGTCGAGCGAGGAACGCAAGTTCGCGGTGGCGAT
>JAYTXO010000117.1:0-1560 GCA_043742905.1 Microbacteriaceae bacterium
GTGCTGGCCGTCAGCCTGGTTCAGAATGTGTTGAATGCCCTGATCGGGCAACTCTCTCTACTCGGCGCCAGTGGGCCGTCGGCCGCGCAGTGGTGGGCCGGTTACGCGACTCAATTCGCCTCCATCGCCGTTCCGCTTGCCCTCGGCGTGGTTCTCAGCTTCTGGTTTATCGCTCCTATCGGCCCCGACCTGCACATCGCCCACGTGATCACCCGCGCTGCGCTCGCCGCGGCGGTGGGAAGCGTCCTGGTCTTTCTGGTGAATCTCGCCACCACCGGAATCTCTCTCGTGACAAATGGTCTGATGGGTCAGATTCGACTCACTGCGGATGCGGGAGACAATTTCCTGCGGGCGCTCGGCTTCTCGGCGGTCATCGCCGGGGGGCAGCTCGTGACCGTCGCGCCGCTCGTGATCCTCGTGGGAGTCTTGCTGCGGATGTGGCTGAAGCGGCACCCATCCGACCACGAAATTAGGGGCATCGTCGACACGGCATGAACACGCCCGTCAGCGTTTGACCCCGGCCGCGATCATCGACTATTATTGACCTTCGGTGTGTGCTGGGCTAAGCCCGCAACCGAATGCACACCAAGGTTTCTGCCGAAATCATCGGCAACAGTTCATGGAGTGAGGGTTTCCAAGTGGTCTACGCAGTTGTGCGCGCCGGTGGTCGGCAGGAAAAGATCGAGGTCGGCAGTATTGTCGTTCTCGACCGCATCAAGGCCGACAAAGACGGCAACGTCGAGCTCGTGCCGGTTTTGCTGGTCGACGGCGACACGATCACGCACGACGCGTCGGCTCTCGCGAAAGTGAAGGTGACCGCAGAGGTCGTCGGTGATCTTCGTGGTCCGAAGATCGTCATCCAGAAGTTCAAGAATAAGACCGGATACAAGAAGCGACAGGGCCACCGCCAGGAGCTCACCCGCATCAAGATCACCAGCATCAAGTAGAGGGAACCGACTTTTCATGGCACACAAAAAGGGCGCAAGCTCCACCCGTAACGGTCGCGACTCGAATGCGCAGCGCCTCGGCGTCAAGCGCTTCGGCGGTCAGGTCGTCAGCGCCGGCGAAATCATCGTCCGCCAGCGCGGCACGCACTTCCACCCCGGCGTCAATGTCGGTCGCGGCGGCGATGACACCCTGTTCGCCCTGGCTGCCGGTGCGGTCGAGTTCGGTGCGAAAGGTGGCCGTAAGGTCATCAACATCGTGGTCGCGGCCTAGTTTCGATACGGTCGCGGAGCGACCGATTCGACCATCGGCTTGTTCGGTGGGCGGCACTTCTCATGGTTCGAGCGGGCTTCGGCTCGCTCTTACTTTTTAAGCGGTAACTCACTACACGAAGGGATGCGTTGTGGCTACCTTCGTTGACCAGGTAACACTCCACCTCAGCGCCGGCGACGGTGGCGACGGCTGCGTCTCGGTGAAGCGGGAGAAATTCAAGCCTCTCGCCGGACCCGATGGCGGCAACGGTGGTGATGGTGGCGATATCGTGCTGGTGAGCGAGATGGGCGTCACCACCCTGCTCGGCTTCCACCGCGCCCCCCACCGCAAGTCCGAAAAGGG
>JAYTXO010000118.1:0-5047 GCA_043742905.1 Microbacteriaceae bacterium
GTCACCTTCCTGATGAGCTACTTCAACCCGAACGAGCTGCTCGTCAACAAGGCCCTGGCCTTCGGCGTGTACCCGTACGTCAGCGCCGCGGAGTGCAGCCTCTACCTCGCGAAGCAGATGTGGGAAGAAGCGAACCACTGCATGAGCTTCGAGTACGTGCTCGAGACCTTCCCCATCGATCGGGAGGCTGCCTACAACTCGCACGTCAACGTCCCCTCGATGGCGCGCAAGGAAGAGTTCGAGATGAAGTACATCCGTCGGATGACGGAGCAGACGCTCGACATCTCCACGGTGGAGGGCAAGAAGGATTTCGTCCGCAACCTGGTGGCGTACAACGTCATCCTCGAGGGCGTCTGGTTCTACTCGGGCTTCATGGTGGCGCTCTCGTTCCGTCAGCGAAACCTGCTGCGCAACTTCGGATCACTCATGGACTGGGTGGTGCGCGACGAGAGCCTGCATCTGAAGTTCGGAATCAACCTGATCCTGACCGTGCTGGAGGAGAACCCCGAACTGCAGACCGAAGAGTTTGCGGCCGAGATCAAGAAGATGATCACGGATGCGGTCGAGATGGAGGAGGCGTATAACCACGACCTGCTTCCGGGCGGCATCCTGGGTCTGAACGCCAACTACATCAACCAGTACGTCAAGTACCTGGCTGACCGTCGCCTCGAAGAGCTCGGCTTCGACCCCGAGTACAACGTGGTCAATCCGGCTAAGTGGATGGCGACCGCCAACGACACTCTGCAGCTCGTCAACTTTTTCGAGTCGACGAACACCTCATATGAGTCGAACGCCTCGGCGTCGTCGGGGGCAAAGAAGTAGCGGAAGGGCATCATCGGTCGAACGGGTCGGATCTCTGCGGAGTCCGGCCCGTCTGCCGTACGTGGTGTCCCGCGCTCCGTGCGCGCGGCGCTCTCGGGTCGTGCTCGTGGTTGTGCTCATGTCGTCGCGTAGTTTTGTGCCGAGCGCGGTGGTTTGAAACACCGCATCCGGATCAAAACACAGCGCTGGGCCGGTGCGCGGCCCTGGTGGCGGGCACCCGCGGAGCTTGCGGCCGGTACCCGCGGCGCTGGCGTCAGTGCTCGTGGTCTCCTGCGAACTTGAATGCCAGCCGACCGTGCGCGAAGCCGCCACCGGCCCGGATCGCGGTGGCGACCCAGGCGGCTTCGGCGAGTTCGGCATCCGTCGCGCCGGCCTTTTTGGCCTGCTTGCTGTGCCAGTCGATGCAGTAGACACACTGGGTGGTGATACCCACGGCGACCGCCATCAGTTCACGGAATTTCAGTGGAATCTCGCGACCCTCGTTCGCGAACACGGTCGCGTCAAAAGCGTCGAAGGCCGCCAGAATGTCGGGCGTGTGTTTCTTGTAATCGGCGGTGTGGGTGCCGTCCCCGGCGCGGTCGAAATAGTGGTCGCTCATGATTCGACGCTACGCGAGGGCCTTCTTGATCCGCTGGATCGACACCGTGCCGGCCGTGCCGAGCTGCTGGGCGAAGAGACTGATGCGCAGTTCTTCGAGCATCCAGCGCACGGGAATGAGACGCACGGCTGTGTCGGCCGTGAGAGGTAGCGTGCCGCCCGCGTCGGTGTAGAGGGTCGTCGCCCGCCCGACTTCGGTGAGCCAGACGCGGTCGCGTCCGGGGGCGTCGGTGAGCTTGCTCACGCGGTGCGTGATTCCCGCCAGATAGATCGGCACTCGCAGAAGCTGAGTGGCCCCGGTGATGCGCAGAAACCCCGGATGCACAAGTGCGTCGAGCTGCGAGCGGGCGTCTGCGAGGGGCGCCATCAAGCTCAGGCTCGCGGCGCCTGAGATGGCGCGATCTGCTTCCCGGGCCGCGCCCAACAAGCGCGCGGCGAGCGAAACCGTCGCGAATAGGGCGTCGACCAGGCGACCGTTGACCTCAGCGCGCAGAGTCTCGAAGGCGGCGCGGTCGAAAGGCTGCTCGCCCAGGGTGCGAGACGTGGTGGCGGCATCCGCCAGCTGGTCGATGGTGGCGAGCAGCGCGTCATCGAGGAGCGCCACCGTCGAGCGGTATGGGCTGGTCGCAAGTTGCAGTTTCTCGGTGCCGGTGAGGTGCTCTTGCACGTAGCTGAGCGGGCTCGGCACGGTCAACGCGATGAGTCGGCGCACCCCGCGTGGGTGCTCGCGGGCCTGGTCGGCGGCGGTGCCGAAGACTCGGATCGCGACGGTTGTCCCCTCGTCGACCAGGGCGGGGTAGCCGGTGATCGAGCCGCTCGAGATCCTGGTCGTGAGCTTGGCGGGGAGGGTCTCGAAGTCCCAGGTCGTGAGGCCGGTGCGTTCGAGGCTTGGGGTGGCGGATCCCGGCACGCCGCGGGGGGCCGCCGCCGCGGTCACCTTCGCGACACTCTCGCGTGAACGCTCAGCGAACCGGTGCTGGAGCGCGACGAGGCTCGTTGAGGTGGCGACCCTGTGACCGCGCTCGTCAACGGCGGCGAAAGTCATGCGGAGGTGGGGCGGGAGGCGCGTTTGGTCGAAATCCGTGGGTGCAATGACTGTGTAGGTGTCGGCGCGGATCTGTTGGGCAAGGGACTCTGTCAGTCGGAGGCTGGTTTCAACAGGCTCAACCGGCGGGTGGATTTCCTTCAGCAATCTGCGCGCCCAGTCTGCGGTGGGGACGACGTTGCGGCGAATCGCTTTCGGCAGAGTCTTGAGCAGGGCGGTGACGAGTTCCTCGTGCAGGCCGGGCACCAGCCAATCGAATCCGCGGTCTGCAAGGTGGGGGAGCAGTGCGAGTGGGATCTCGAGGGTGACGCCGTCGTCCTCGGCGCCAGGCTCGAACCGGTACCGCAGTGGTATCCGCTGCTCACCCTGCCGCCACTCGCTCGGGAAGGCGTCGGGGTCAAGTTGAACATCCGGTTCTTCGTCCAGCAGCTCGCCGCGGGTCATCGTCAGCAGGCCGGGCGTCTGGGCGCGAGCGGCCTTCCACCAAGTCTCGAAGCGGCGTACGTCGGTGACATCCCGCGGGACGCGCCTGTCGTAGAACTCGACGACCACCTCGTCATCGATCAGGATGTCGCGCCGCCGCGTCCGCTCCTCCACCGCACTCAGCTCGTCCCGGAGTGCGGCGTTGGCGCGTACGAAATCGAAGAGGCCGTTCCGCTCGATGGAGTGCGGCCACTCGCCGGCGCTACCGTCGATTCCGACCATTGCGTGCCTGATGAATAGCTCGCGCGCCTGCTCGGGGTCGATCCGGGCGAATTGAACTCGCCGCTTCGGCACGATCGGCACCCCGTAGAGCGTCACCTTCTCGTCGGCGACCGCGGAACCCTGCCGCTTCTCCCAGCGCGGCTCGCCGTAGCTGCGCTTGACGAGGTCGCCGGCGAGCGCTTCTGCCCACGCGGGGTCGATCGCCGCGACGGTGCGCGCGAAGAGTCGACTGGTCTCGACCAGCTCGGCGGCCATCACGGCCGGTGGACCCTTGCGGGCCAGCGTTGAGCCCGGGAAGATTGCGAACTTCTGGTTGCGGGCGCCCAGGTACTCTCTGCTCTTCGGCTCGCGCCCATCGCGCGGCTTCTCCTTCGGGTTTGTCTTGGTCACGCGTTCGTCCCTGAGGCCGATGCGCGAGAGCAAGCCCGCCAGCAATGATCGGTGGATGGCATCCGGGTCAACCTTCGCCTCGCCCGGCGTGATGCCGAGTTGGCTTCCCGCGCGAATCAGTTGCCGATACAGGTCGTGCCATTCGCGAATGCGCAGGTAGTTGAGGAACTCGCCCTTGCACAGTCGTCGGAATGCGCTGCTCGAGAGTTCCTTCTGCTGCTCCTCAAGGTAGTTCCAGAGCTTCAGTAGGCCGAGGAAGTCGCTCGTCGGGTCGGCGAACCGCGCGTGCAGCTGATCGGCCTGCGCGCGCTTCTCGAGCGGGCGTTCACGCACATCCTGGATGCTGAGCCCTGCGACGATCGCCGCCACCTCGCGCACCACCGCGTTCCGTTTCGCCTCGACGAGCATGCGGCCGAACCGCGGATCAAGCGGAAGGGTTGCGAGGTCGCGGCCGATCTTGGTGATCTCGTACTGAGGTGATCGAGTAGCTGATGCGGGTGCTGGCGGAGCAGATGCCGCAGGACGCACGTCGAAATCGATCGCGCGGCCACCTCGCGACACGCGAACTTTCGGATCGCCACCCGAGCGGCGGGACATCGCCCCCAACTCCAGCAGCAGGTCCAGGCCGTCCTGGATGCCGCGCGAATCCGGCGGCTGCAGAAACGGGAACGCCGCGATGTCGCCGAGGCCGATCGACGTCATCTGCAGGATTACCGCGGCGAGGTTGGTGCGCAGGATTTCGGGGTCGGTGAAGGCTAGCCGCTTGTCGAAGTCCTGCTCCGAGTAGAGCCGGATGGCGATCCCGTCGCTGGTGCGCCCCGCCCGCCCCGACCGCTGGTTCGCACTCGCCTGGCTGATCGCCTCGATCGGCAGCCGCTGCACCTTCGCGCGCACGCTATAACGTGAGATGCGCGCGGTGCCAGCGTCGATCACGTACTTGATCCCCGGTACCGTGAGGCTCGTTTCGGCGACATTCGTCGCCAGAACGACGCGCCGCCGCACGCCGGCTGATCGCTTGGTTTCGAAGACCCGATGCTGGTCGGCAGCGCTGAGTCGGCCGTAGAGCGGGAGCACCTCGGTACCGGTGGCCGGCCCGAATCGGCCGCGGATGGCGTCCTCGGCATCCCGGATCTCCGTCTCTCCGCTGAGAAACACCAGCACGTCGCCCGGCTCCTCGCGCGCGAGTTCGTCGAGCGCGTCGACGATGCCGTCGAGGTAGTCGCGGTCGGTCGAACTCGTCGAGATTTCGTCGTCGAAGTCGTCTGAGTCGTCGGTCTCGACAGGCTCAACCAGCGGCCGGTAGCGGATTTCGACCGGGTAGGTGCGCCCGCTCACTTCGACGATCGGAGCAGGGGTGCCCGCGGCATCCGCAAAGTGGGCGGCGAAGCTCTCGGGGTCGATCGTCGCACTCGTGACGATGACTTTGAGGTCGGGTCGACGCGGCAGAAGCTGTTTGAGGTAGCCGAGAAGGAAGTCGATGGTGAGGCT
>JAYTXO010000119.1:0-1634 GCA_043742905.1 Microbacteriaceae bacterium
TTTCGATTTCTTCGTCGGGTCTCCACGGCGACACCGAGGCTGATCAGCGGGATGGACGCCAGCATCATCGAGGGCACGACTCCGTACCGGGTCAGCCAGGCAGCGGCGAGCTGTTGGGGGGACATGTCGGCGTAGTCGTAGAAGACGTTCGGATTCGCGACGACGGAGGTGCAGAAGATGACGACTGATCCAAGCGCCAGCGCCAGCACCACAACGCGTTCGGTCGCGGTGCCGCGCCGCATGCCGAGTGCCGCAGCGCCAGCAAGCGCGATCAGAATGAGGATGCCGACACCCGGCCCAGTCGCGTCGAGAATGGATCCGATCGCTGCCTGCGGGACCCCCAACGGCATGACGGCATTGATCAGGTAGCCGTACACGATCGAGAGTGGATCGTCGGGGGAATGTCCGGACGGCGATCGCGGGAAGGCCAGCGTCACCGCGACTTGGACGACGACCCCCAGAAGCAGCATCGCACGGACCGGCCAGCGCCTTCGATCCCGCGGCCGGAAGAGCAGAAGGGGCAAGAGGAACAGGCTCTGCACTTCGGTGAGGGCGCCGAGCAAGGCGACGAGGGAGAGTCCGACGACGCTCGCACGGGTTCGCGGCCGGGAGAGTGCGATCCAGAACAGAGCCCACAGCAGCAGTGAGTGCAGGTTTGCGGTGTTGCCCAGCACCTCGCGCGGGGCTAGCGGCGCGAGAACGGTGAGCGAGGCGATCGCAATGCGGGCCGGCAGCCAGCCGATGATTCCTCGACTAGCCACGAAAACGGTCACCGCGACGATCCCAGCTACGACGCAAGAACCCGCGGTCATGCCGAGAGCCCAGTCCGAAATCGGGAGGAGCCCGACGACCGACGCCGCGATCATCCGCGGGATGGTGTGGAGGTAGCCCGCGTACGGGATGAACAGCGAGTTCAGGGGTCCGTTGTTAATAGCTCCCTGCAGAAAATTGCGCCCGTCTTCGGCCCAGAGCGTGTCTCGCGCCACGGCTGGGATGCGTAGCCACGCGGTCAGCGCGACAACCGCGCCGAATGCCACGAGTATGAGCGTCTGACGGCGAATCATGCGCGAGGGAGCGGCCGCGCCGCGTGCTCGGCTCGGCTCGGCTTTGCGTGTGATCTGTGTCGTCATCCGGACGCTCTCTTCGCGTTGTCTCCCGATCGTCTCGAACCCGCCTTTGAGGAAGCGGGGTTCGTTGACGGGTTTGTGGTGAGACCTCTCAGAGATCACCCAGGAGAGCTGGAGCTTTCCCGCCGGACCGCATCCTGGTGCTCGATTCCCGCGGCTCAAGCCGCGGTCGGCTGTTCGTCGTAGGGTCGGGGCATGACCGCACCGCTCACCGTCTCGCTAGCTGCGGAGGCCCGACGACGAAAGGAGCGTCGGCGCAGGATCGGCTTCCTGGCCTCCACCGTCACCATGGTCGTGATCGTCGTGTCGGTGGCGATCGTCGCCGTCGGTTTCAACAACTCGTGGTGGACGCAGGCGAATCCGGTCGCGTCCAACGACCAGAAGGCACCCGATGGCAGCTCGGTCTTCACTCAAACCGGCATCGACTACTTCACCCGAACGGGCGTCGTCAAGATCACCATGGGGTCTGACCGTCCGACTGCTGCACAGCTCGGGCTCAACGCGAGG
>JAYTXO010000120.1:0-20194 GCA_043742905.1 Microbacteriaceae bacterium
GTGACTCGATAGTCGTCGACCCCCTGGCTGTGCAGTGGGTGGCGGTCTTGCGCACGAACCACCGGACCTTCGGCTTGCGCGTCGCCGAAGAGGGTCGCAAACGATTCACCCATGGCTTGCACCACTTTGCCGAGGGTGGCGACGGTGGGGCTTACCTTGCCGTTCTCCATTCGGCTGATGTACGAAGCGGTGAGTCCGGCTCGTGCTGCCAGTTGCTTCGATGAGAGATCTTTCGACTGACGAAGCTGTCGGATGCGATTGCCGACGTGCTCCGCATCCGCGGCGGGACTCGCGTCGGTGGCTGCACTCATGATCGTCTCCGCTTAGGTGGCAGCGATGGGCGGACGTCGCACTGCTGCGCAGTTAAGGACGGTGTCCGTGTGAGAACGGTATCCGTGGTCGGTGCCGCCTTTTCGCTCACTTTACAAATAGAACTAGGGGCGTTGACTTATCGTTCATGTCTACATCATTATTGACCACGCCCGAAACCCTTGGAGGATCCGTGTCGCTGATCAAAGATGATCTACAAACAACGGAGTCTGTCGAGCACTCGCTCGTACCGATCCCTGAAAACGCCCGGACCTCAACGGTTTCGCACCAATTCTGGATCTGGTGCGGTGCGAATGTCGCGCCAATCAACTGGGTGCTCGGCGCCCTCGGCATCAATCTCGGACTCAGCCTGCTTCAGACGGTTCTCATCCTGGTGGGGGGCAACATCATCGGCATGGCCGTCTTCGGCTTCTTCGTGCTGATGGGCCAGCGCACCGCCGTCAGCCAAATGGTGTTGTCGCGAAGCGCATTCGGCCGACGAGGCGCGTACTTCCCCGCCCTGCTTCAGGGCCTGCTGGCTGTCGGCTGGTGCGCGATCAACACCTGGATCATTCTCGATCTCGTCGTTGCACTGTTCGCCAAGCTGGGCTTCGATGGCGGACTGATCTTCAAAATAATCGTGGCAGTGATCATCATGGGACTCCAGGTGTGGTTGGCGGCCGTCGGATTCCGCGCGATCGCCCGATTCGAGCGGTGGACTGTTCCGATTACTCTCGTCGTCCTCGCCACGATGACAGTGGTCGCGTGGACCAGTTCCGGCGTCCACTGGAACTACAGCGGTGCTGGGCTGCACGGCGTCGCGCTGTGGAGTTCGGGCACGACCCTGATGACAGCGATTGGCATCGGGTGGGGAATCACATGGTTCGCCTACGCCTCCGACTACTCGCGATTCGTTGCTCGGTCGGTCTCTCCCGTCAAACTGTATTTCGGCAGCGTGCTCGGACAGTTCATCCCGACTGTCTGGCTCGGCACTTTCGGTGCCACGCTCGCGACGATCTCCCAGAAGGTTGACCCCGGCCAGCTGGTGGTGGATGCGTTCGGCTTCCTGGCGATTCCTGTGATCTTCCTCGTGATCCACGGGCCCATCGCAACGAACGTCTTGAACATCTACTCGTGCAGCCTCTCGGCGCTCACGCTCGACTGGAAGATCGACCGCAGAAAGCTGAGCTACGGCGTCGGTGTACTTGCGCTTGCGTTCAACATTTACCTCATCATCAACGGCGACTTCGCGTCGGCACTGGACGGCTGGCTGAGCGGTCTCGTGACCTGGGTCGCGCCGTGGGCGACCATCATGCTCATCCACTTCTATGGAGTGAAGAAGGGTGAGATCGATGTACCGGCGCTGTTTCAGCCGCCCAAGACCGGGCCGCTCCCTGACGTTTCCTGGAACGCGATTCTCGCGTTCGTCCTCGGTATCGTCGCAACGTGGAGCTTCGAGTACGCGGTCCCGACCTGGTTGCAGGGCCCGGCGGCGACAGCGCTTGGCGGCATCGACTTGTCGTGGCTCGCGGGAGCGGTCGTCGCAGGCGTGGCGTACTGGATCGGTCTGGTCGTCGTGCGGAACGCCGCGGCGGCGCAGCTGGCGACCAGGTGAGGGAGGCGGGTCACGACGCGACCCGGCCTGCTGATCCGATCGAGTGGCCCTCGGGCTTCCGCTCGGCGGTAACGCTCGGCTTCGACATGGACGACGAGTCCGTTGTTCTCACCATCAATCCCGAGAACCGCACCCGACTGTCGGTTATGTCGCACCAGGCCTATGGCGCCGTCACCGGGATGCCGCGAATTCTGGCGATGCTGAAACGCCTGGAGCTGAGAGCGACTTTCTTCTGTCCCGGGTATACAGCCGAACGGTATCCGGAGCTGGTGCGAAGGGTGCGCGACGAAGGGCACGAACTGGCGCACCACGGCTACCTGCACGAGGCCATTCAGGGAATGACGGAGCAGCAGGAAGCGGATGTGCTCGATCGGGGCCTCGACGCACTGGAACGCGTCGCCGGCGTCCGCCCGGTCGGATATCGCGCGCCGATGTGGGAGACGACCTATTCGACGGCGCGATTGCTCCTGGACCGCGGCTTTCTGTACGACTCGAGTCTGATGGACTCGGACGTTCCCTACGAACTGGCCGAGTCAACGACCCACGGTGCGCGCTCCATCGTCGAGATCCCGGTCTCCTGGTCGCTGGACGATTGGGAACAGTACGCCTACCTCCCCGACGTTTTCGGGTCCGGGCTTATCGAGGATCCGGCTAAGGCCTTGGCGATGTGGAGTGCCGAACTGGTCGAGTCGCGCGAGGTGGGCGGCTGTTTTGCGATTACTGCGCATCCGTTTCTCAGCGGGCGGCTGAGCCGGTTGCGCGTGCTCGAGACGTTGATTACCAGAATGACCGAGTCCGGCGACGTCTGGGTGACGACAGCGCAGGATGTCGCCAGGCACACTCGCTCCCTCGGTCTCACTCCGCGCGTCTTTCCCCAACCAGAAATCTAAGAACAGCTATGGACGAACAGAACATCATCGGACCGGCAGACGGCACCAAGATCCCTCGCTATGCAGGAGCGTCAACGTTCGCGAGACTACCGCGCATCGACGAGGTCGCCAGCTACGACGTCGCGGTGCTCGGCGTACCGTTCGACGGCGGCGTCTCGTTCCGGCCGGGTGCCAGGTTCGGCCCGTCCGCTATTCGGCAGGCGTCCAGAAACCTGCGGCCCGCGTTCAACCCCGAGCTGAATGTCGCACCATTCCGCGTGCTGCAGGCGGTCGACGCAGGAGACGTTCCCTGCAATCCGTTCAACATCGACGAAGCCCTGCAGCAGATCGATGAGACGGCGACCGGGCTGATCAGCGGCGGACAGAAGCTCGTCACCCTCGGCGGCGACCACACGATAGTGCTCGGAACGCTGCGCGCAGTTGCCCGGCAGCACGGGCCGGTGGCACTCATCCACTTTGATGCTCATCTGGACACCTGGGACAGCTATTTCGGGGCGGATCGCACACACGGCACCGTGTTCCGGCGCGCGTTCGAAGAAGGACTGCTGCTTCAGGATTCATCGGTCCATGTCGGCATCCGGGGGCCGCTCTACGACGCGACGGACCTCGTGGATGACCGCGGCTTCGGCTTTTCCACGATTCGTGCAACCGACTTCGATCGGCTCGGCGTCGACGAGGTCGTCCGCCGCGTGCGCGACCGGATCGGGGACGCCCCGCTGTACCTGTCCGTCGACATCGACGTGCTCGATCCCGCCTTCGCTCCGGGAACCGGCACGCCAGAAATCGGCGGCTTCACCTCGCGCGAGCTGCTCGCGATGCTGCGTGGCATCTCCGGAGAGCGACTGGTGGCCGCCGACGTGGTCGAGGTCAGCCCCGCGTACGACCACGCCGAAGTGACCGCCCTCGCCGCCGCGACCGTGGCGTACGAAACAATGTCCCTGATGGCAGCCGCTGCGAAGTCGGCCAAATGATCGATCTTGTCGTTCGAAAGGCCAAGCTCGCCGACCGCGAGGGCACCGTGGACCTCCACGTAGCTGAAGGCCGCTTCGCGGCTATCGTTCCTTCTTCGGATGTGGCGCCCAACGCACGCGAGGTTATCGATGCTGGCGGATCGCTAGTCAGTGCACCATTCGTCGAACCGCATGTGCACCTTGATGCAGCGCTTACCGCAGGCGAACCCAGTTGGAACGAGAGCGGAACGCTCTGGGAGGGTATTGCCCGGTGGGCTGAGCGCAAACCCCTGCTGACCCGTGACGACGTCGTATCTCGTGCTGAGGAAGTGCTTCGCTGGTACGCAGCGAACGGAACGCTGCACGTGCGAAGCCATGTCGACATCACCGACCCCGAGCTGGTCGCACTCGACGCGCTCCTCGAGGTGAGAGACCGCGTCAGGGATGTGATCGACCTCCAGTTGGTCGCCTTCCCGCAAGAAGGAATCTGCTCCTTTCCCGGGGGCGTGCAGTTGCTCGAGGAAGCAGCGCGCCGAGGGGTGGATGTCATCGGCGCGATCCCGCACTTCGAGGACACCAGGGAAGACGGAGTGCGCTCGGTCGAGATCGCCATCGACATCGCGGAGCGTTACGGGCTTCGCGTCGACGCGCACTGCGACGAGATCGATGATGAGCAGTCGCGGTTCGTGGAGGTGCTCGCCACCCAGGCGCACCGCACCGGCCTGCGCGATCGGGTAACGGCGAGCCACACCACAGCGATGGGCTCTTACAACGCGGCGTACAGCTTCAAGCTCCAACGCATCATCGCCCGCTCGGGGATCAACCTGGTCTGCAATCCGGTCGTCAACCTTCACCTGCAGGGTCGGTTCGACTCGTATCCGAAGCGTCGCGGCCTCACCCAGGTCAAGGAAATGCTCGCTGCAGGGGTCAATGTGGCGTTCGGCAGCGACGACATCATGGATCCGTGGTACCCGATGGGTACCGCCAATCCGGTGCTCGTCGCGTATGTCGGCGCGAATGCGACCCAGCTGACCTCACCCAGTGAGGTTGCAGAGTGCTTCCGAATGGTTACCGACCGCGCGGCGGATGTGCTCGGGCTGGGGGAGAGTTACGGAATCGAAGCTGGCCGGCCGGCCAGCTTCGTGGTGCACCCTGCCGCGAATCCGTTCGACGTCATCCGTCGCCAGACGCGCCCGACCCACGTCGTCGCGCATGGCCGGTCTATCGCAACGTCACCTGACGTGGCGACCACCCTCAGCTGGCCAGGCCGCCCAGTCGAGCAGATCGACTTCGTGCGGGCACAGGATCGCGAATCGTGAGGACGAGCAAAGGCTGACGGGTCCTTCGGAGAACGCTTCGTTTTCGCGAGAACGCGTCGTCATCGGAAGAACGGTTTTCTCTTCCTCTCCGAACTGAGCAGTTCACCGCGAGATCAACCGCGAGGTAAGAGCGTCGGCCGCAGCCCTCACGGCGTGGCCGAGATCCATTTGGGCAGCTTCGCGGACGGAGCTCGCACGATACGTGAGCCCCAAGGCGGCAACCGGATATTTGTTCGAGTCGTACGACGCGGCGCCGACGGAACTGTATCCGGCAGTAATCTCATCCACTTCTGTCGCCCAGCCGTCGCGAATGCAACCGCTCAAGATTGCGTCTAACTCCGGACGAGTTCTGGGCCCACGGCCGGCGCGCTGTACTAGATCCGCGTCATGCGGGTACAGCGCCGTCACCTGCGATGAAGGCATCCCGGCCAGAAACGCACGCCCCGTTGCGGTCAAGTGTGCCGGCAGCCGGACACCGACGCTCGAGACCGTCGTAGGTGCTCGGAACCCCTGCACTTTCGAAACGTAGGTCACATCAGCGCCAGCCATCACCGCCAGATGTGCCACAACGGGCACAGAAGACGCCGTGACCATTCGCTGCAGCAGCGGCTGCGCGAGGCGACCTAATCTCGCGGTTTTCAGCTCGGACGTGCCAATCTCCGACAAAAGACTGCTGAGCCCGTACGTGCGGTCCTCCGGGTAGTGGACGAGAAAGCCTTCGTCGATCATCACGGCGATCAGCTGGTAGGCCGACGACCGGGGCATACCAAGATCGCGCGCCATAGCGGAAGCGCCGACGGGCCCACTGCGACGCGCGATATAGGTCAAGACACGGAGCGAATTGCGTGCCGCCGGAACGTCGGGTTGCGTAGCGTCTGCCATTTCAGACAGGATACGCGTCTGGGGGCTCCACGCCGCCAGCACATTCGGGTTTGATGGCGGAATGACCACTGGCCCCAAACACGTCCGCGTTGGAATCGGCGCCGTGTCATTCAGCGACGTCGTGCGAGTCGCTCGGCACGAGGTTCCGATAGATATTGCCCCCGACGCGGTGATGGCGATGGCCGGTTCGCACGCGATTGTCGCTTCGCTCGCCGCTGACACGCGACCCCACTACGGGATCTCGACCGGCTTTGGCGCCCTCGCGAATAAGCAAATCCCGCTCGCGAGTCGAGCGCAACTTCAGCGTTCGCTCGTCCGCAGCCACGCCGCTGGTTCCGGGCCAGAGGTAGAGCGCGAGGTCGTGCGCGCGCTCATGCTTTTGCGACTGTCGACGCTGTTAACTGGCCGGACCGGCGTTCGTCCGCTTGTCGCCGAGACATACGCTGCAATGCTCAACGCGGGCATTACTCCCGTGGTTTTCGAATACGGCAGCCTTGGCTGCTCAGGTGACCTAGCGCCCCTCGCCCATTGCGCGTTGGCGCTGCTCGGCGAAGGGAATGTCCGAGACCGCTCTGGCGTGCTCGCGCCGGCCGCTGAAGCCCTGAGCGAGGCTGGCATTGAACCTTTGATTCTCGAGGAGAAGGAAGGACTCGCCCTCATCAACGGCACTGATGGCATGCTCGGCATGCTCGTCATGGCTATCGAGGACCTCCGCTCCTTGATCACGACCGCCGATCTCGCGGCAGCGATGAGCGTCGAAGGACTTCGCGGTACAGACGCCGTCTTCGCCGCCGACCTGCAGGCGTTGCGCCCCCAGATCGGGCAAAGCGTCTCCGCCTCGAACATGCGCGCGGTGCTTGCCGGTTCGGCCATGCTTTCGCAGCCCGAAGGCTTCACCCGGGTTCAGGATGCCTACTCGCTGCGCTGTGCGCCACAAGTGCATGGTGGTGTGCGAGACACGATCGAACACGCAGCGGGCGTCGCCGAACGAGAGTTGGCATCCGCCGTCGACAACCCCGTGATCACGCTTGACGGTCGCGTCGAATCCAACGGAAACTTCCACGGCGCCCCGCTCGGCTACGTGCTCGATTTCCTTGCCATCGTCACCGCTGACCTCGCAAGCATCAGCGAACGCCGAACCGATCGGTTCCTCGACGTATCTCGCAATCACGGCCTGAACGCGTTCCTCGCGGATGACCCAGGGGTCGACTGCGGTCACATGATCGCGCAGTACACACAGGCCGGTATCGTCAGCGAGCTCAAACGCCTCGCGAACCCGGCGTCGGTGGACTCGATCCCGTCGTCTGCAATGCAAGAAGACCACGTGTCGATGGGCTGGAGCGCCGCACGAAAATTGCGTCGTGCCATTGACGGCGCACAGCGCGTCGTGGCGATAGAGATCCTAACGGCGGCACGGGCGATGGACATGCGTGCGCCCCTGCTTCCCTCAGCGGTCTCGGCAGCGGTGGTTGCCAAACTTCGCGAAAGTACTCCGGGGCCGTCGACAGACCGGTACATAGCCCCGGAGATTGCTGCGGCCGTCGCAGCCGTCCAAGACGGCTCGCTGCTCATCGCAGCGGAAACAACGGTCAAACAAGCAGGAGGAGAGCTGGTATGAGTGGTCCACGTCCGGTTGCAGCATTCCGCGGCACGCAGTTGCACACGCTCGGCTGGCCCCAAGAGGCGGCTCTGAGAATGCTGCAGAACAATCTCGACCCCGAAGTTGCGGAGCATCCCGACAAACTCATTGTTTACGGCGGTACAGGTAAAGCCGTCCGAGATTGGAACAGCTTCGACGCGATCGTACGCACGCTGACCACGTTGAAGAACGACGAGACGATGCTCGTGCAGTCGGGCAAGCCGGTCGGCGTGTTGCAGACGCACGAGTGGGCGCCGCGCGTGCTTCTGGCGAACTCGAACCTCGTCGGCGATTGGGCGAACTGGGACGAGTTCCGTCGTCTCGAGCAGCTCGGCCTGACGATGTACGGCCAGATGACGGCGGGCTCCTGGATTTACATCGGAACCCAGGGCATTCTTCAGGGCACCTACGAGACATTTGCCGCAGTGGCGGCCAAACGATTCAAGGGAACCCTCGCGGGGACCATAACGCTCGCGGGCGGACTCGGTGGCATGGGTGGCGCCCAACCGTTGGCAGTCACCATGAACGGCGGGGTCGTCGTCATGGTCGACGTCGACCCTTCGCGCATCGCGCGGCGAATCGAACACGGTTACCTCGATGTCGAGGCCACATCGCTTCAGCACGCCCTCCAACTGGCGTACGAAGCACGTGATGCCAGGAAACCCCTGTCGATCGGACTCCTCGGCAACGCGGCAACCGTCTTTCCACAGCTGCTCGCAGAGGGAGCCGAGATCGATGTCGTTACTGATCAGACCAGTGCCCACGACCCCCTTGCCTACCTTCCGATCGAGTACTCCTTCGACGAGTGGCACCAGAAGCGCGACGCCGACCCCATCGGTTTCGCGGACGCCGCTCGCCACTCGATGGCAAAGCAGGTTGAAGCAATGGTCGGTTTCCAGAACACGGGTGCCGAAGTTTTCGACTACGGCAACAACCTCCGCACCGAGGCCAAAACGGCGGGATATGCGAATGCGTTCGATTATCCGGGATTCGTCCCTGCGTACATCCGACCCTTGTTTTCCGAGGGCAAGGGGCCCTTCCGGTGGGCTGCACTCAGCGGTGACCCCGAAGACATCTACAAAACCGACCGTGCCGTCCTCGAACTGTTTCCCGAGAACGAGTCACTCGCCAAATGGATCAAGTTGGCGAGCGAACGCGTGCACTTCCAGGGGCTCCCCGCGCGAATCTGCTGGCTCGGGTATGGGGAGCGCGACAAGGCCGGACTGAAGTTCAACGACATGGTCGCCTCAGGCGAACTGTCCGCGCCAATCGTTATCGGTCGCGATCACCTCGACTCGGGTTCCGTCGCCTCGCCCTACCGCGAGACTGAAGCCATGAAGGACGGCTCCGACGCGATCGCCGATTGGCCGCTGCTCAACGCTCTCGTGAACACGTCATCGGGTGCTACCTGGGTGTCCATCCACCACGGTGGTGGTGTCGGCATCGGCCGCTCCATTCATGCCGGTCAGGTCACTGTTGCTGACGGCACCGCGCTGTCCGCCGAAAAATTGGCACGCGTGTTGACCAATGACCCGGCAATGGGCGTCATCCGCCACGTGGATGCGGGCTACGACGAGGCAAACTACGCAGCCGAAACTCGTGGCGTGCGCGTACCCATGCGCGAGGGGGACAGGTGAGCGTTACCTCCCTTCTTAGCGAGCTTTCCGATATCGGCACCGACCCCAGAGGGGGCTATAACCGCCTCGCCTGGACGGAGGCCGACACGAGCTGCCGCGAATGGTTCGTCTCGCATTCACGCGCGCGGGGTCTCGACGTGGAAACAGACCGCAATGGAAACCTGTGGGCATGGCTCAACCCGTCCGCGCCCGGTGGCGCGCTCGTCATCGGCTCTCACCTCGACAGCGTGCCAAGGGGCGGGGCATTCGACGGGCCGCTCGGGATTGCGTCTGCTTTTGCCGCCCTCGACGTACTCGCGGATTTCGCGCCGTCGCGCCCGGTCGCGATCGTCGCTTTCGCCGACGAGGAAGGCGCACGCTTTGGACTTGCTTGCGCTGGGTCTCGACTGCTGACAGGAGCTATCGAGCCGGACGTCTTCCGCGCGCTCACCGACTCCGACGGTGTCACGACGGCCGAGGCAATTCGCCGTGCAGGACCGGCGCCAGAGCACCTCGGTCGCGATGACGAACGGCTGAAACGCATCGGGCACTTCATCGAACTCCATGTCGAGCAGGGGCATATGCCCACCAGCGCAGGAGTCGACGGACTGACAGCAGGGTCACCGCTGGGGCTCGCGACGGAAATCTGGCCACACGGAAGGTGGCGCGTCGACCTCGTCGGGCGACAGAATCATGCGGGAACCACGCGGCTCGTTGATCGTGACGACCCGATGCTCGGTCTCGGCCGCCTCATCATCGATGTACGGGACGTCGCGGAAGCAGCAGGCATCCTGGCGACCGTGGGAAAGGTGCGGGTGACCCCAGGAGCTGTCAATGCGATCCCCAGTGCTGCGACCGCGTGGATCGACGCTCGAGGAAGCGACGAATCACGGGTGCGGGCAGCTATTGCCCGAATCGGGGGAGATTCAACGCTCGAGTCGTGGACACCTACTACGCCATTCGACGACCGTTTCACCAGTGAACTCGCTTCAACGGTGGGCGGCGAACTTCCTCTGCTCCCGTCGGGCGCTGGCCACGATGCCGGGATCCTTGCGCTTGCCGGCATCCCTACCGCGATGATCATCGTGCGCAACCCGAGCGGCATCTCGCACGCTCCTGAAGAGTTCGCGGAAGATGCCGACTGCGAACTCGGAGTCGCAGCACTCGCGACGGCGATTCGGCATCTCACCGCATGACCAGCTACTGGTGCGAGCGAGCCGTCGTCGACGGGCAAGTCCTCGATTCGGTTCGAATCGAGGAAGAAGGCGGGGTGATCACCTCAGTCCAGGCGGGTGGTCACCAGGCAGACGCCGTAGTCCTTCCGGGCCTCGTCCTCCCCGGATTCGCCAATGGACATTCCCATCTCTTCCACCGGGCCTTACGCGGCAGGACGCATGGCGGGGGCGGAACCTTCTGGACCTGGCGCGAGCAGATGTACCGCGCCGCGGCAGCCCTCGATCCTCGCAGCTACCGCGAACTGGCCACCGCGGTATTCGCCGAGATGGTACTCGCGGGCTACACCGTCGTAGGTGAGTTTCACTACCTTCATCACCAACCCGACGGGTCGCCTTACGCGACGCCAACAGCAATGGAAGATGCCGTCGTTGAAGCTGCGAGCGTCGCCGGCATTCGACTGACTCTTTTGGACACTCTGTATCTGGCGGGTGGCACCAGGAGGGCCTTGCTGCCCGAACAACTCAGGTTCAGCGACGGCTCGCTCGAAGCATGGGTCGCCCGACGAGACGCGGTGGTATTCGGACCGCTTGCCCGGTCTGGCGCCGCGATCCATTCCGTGCGCGCTGTTCCAGCGGCGCTTCTTCGCGAGGCCGCCAAGCTTTCACGAGATCGCCCACTGCACGCCCACGTGTCAGAGCAGGTTGCAGAGAACGACGAGGCCATCGCGGCGCACGGGGGCACCCCTACCGAGCTGCTCGCGGCATCTGATGTGCTCGGACAAAACTTCACAGCCGTCCACGGCACCCACCTGACCGAACACGACATCCAGCTCCTGGCCGACAGCCGCAGCACCATCTGCTTCTGCCCAACCACCGAACGCGACCTCGCCGATGGAATCGGGCCAGCGATCAACCTTCGCAATGCGGGCGCGACCCTGAGTCTCGGCAGTGATCAAAACGCCATCATCGACCCCTTCGAAGAGCTGCGAGGTCTCGAGATGGACGAACGCCTCGACTCCGGTCAGCGCGGACGGTTCACGCCCATGGAACTACTCGAGGTGGCAACCTCGGCGGGATATGCCTCGCTCGGCTGGGACGGCGGACGCATCCAGGCCGGTGCTGTCTGCGATCTGGTCGCCGTTTCACTTTCGACACCGAGAACCGCAGGCGCCCGCCCAGAGCAGGCATGGCTTGCCGCAACCGCCTCGGATGTTACAGATGTGATCGTGGGCGGCGAGGTACGCGTGCGTGATGGAGATCACCTTCTTGGAGATGTCGGCGCGCTCCTCACCGCGGCGATTGAAAGGCTGGACCAGTGACCGCGACGCTGATCGATAACATCGGACTCCTCGTCGAGTCAGAACGGGAGCGTCCCAACGCAGCCCTGGTCTACGAGGCGGGCCTGATCTCGTGGATCGGTGAAAGCTCTTCCGCGCCAGCCACTGACGCACGAATCGATGCTGGTGGCCGCTGTGTCATCCCCGGCTTCGTCGACGCCCACAGCCACTTGATGTTCGCGGGAGACCGCACTGACGAGTTTGTATCCCGAATGGCAGGACGCAAATATGAAGCTGGCGGCATTCGCAGCACAGTGGCCGCAACGCGAGCCGCCAGCGATACAGCGCTGCTGGTGAACGCAACGCGGCTGGTCGATGAGATGCGCGCGCAGGGCACAACCACAGTCGAAATCAAAAGCGGCTACGGACTCACAACGGCCGACGAGGCGCGGTCGCTCGCCCTCGCGAGCAGACTCACCACTGAAACCACCTACCTCGGAGCACACGTCGTGCCCATCGAATACGTTGACGACGTCGCCGGCTACGTCGAGCTCGTGACCGGCGCGATGCTGGATGCTGCGGCACCACACGCCAAATGGATCGACGTCTTCTGCGAAATCGGCGCATTCGACGTCGATCAAGCACGAACCATCCTTACCGCCGGGATCGCGCGCGGGCTGGGCGCCAGAATGCATGCCGGACAACTCGGCGAATCAGAGGGGGTGCGACTCGCAGTGGAACTCGGCGCGGCCTCGGTCGACCACTGCACCTTCCTGTCAAAATCCGACATCGACGATCTCGCCGCGGGCAGCACTGTTGCCACGCTCCTCCCCGGGGTCGAGTTCTCGACTCGCCAGCCATATCCGGACGCACGAAGACTGCTCGCCGCAGGGGTGACAGTCGCACTCGCCTGCGACTGCAATCCGGGATCGAGTTTCACCTCGTCGATGCCCTTCTGCATTGCAGTGGCTGTTCGAGATATGGGCATGACACCGGCCGAGGCGCTGCACGCGGCGACCGCTGGCGGAGCGGCTGCTCTGCAACGCGACGACATCGGAATGATTGCCGTAGGCAATCGCGCCGACCTAGTGCTTCTCGATGCCGCGAGTTACGTACACCTGGCATACCGACCAGGTGTTCCCCTCATATCACGTGTGATTTCTGAGACTGCGGATTTGCGGCTGCACGGCTGAGCGCTCGGTGCCGCGACGCCCGGTGCCGCTTTGACAGCATTCGGCCGACGTAATCTGATCTGGCATTGCTGCTGGGCGAGGTGCACCAATAGCCTGACACGCAAGCGCCGCGTCCGACACGAGTGACGGAACAGCATTCCGAGCAGTCTTTCAGAGGAGCAACAAGTGAGTTCTACCAAAACCAAGGACCGTTCCAGTGGCCTTGAAGTGCGCTCCATCGATTATGTTCCGAAGAGCGAGCGGCACGGTAAGGTCTGGCACGTCGGCCCGTTGTGGTTTATGGGCAACGCCCAGATCGCAACCCTGGCTGTCGGGGTCGTCAGCTTTTCGCTCGGTGGCAACCTGATTTGGTCGATCATCGCGATCCTGGTCGGGCTCATCATCGGCACGTTCTTCATGGCGGCGCACTCGTCACAGGGTCCCAAGCTGGGACTGCCCCAAATGGTGCAGTCGCGTCCGCAGTTCGGTTACATCGGTGCACTCCTTGTGTGGCTGTTCGCGTTCCTGCAATATGCCGGATTCAACGTGTTCAACACGGTGCTGGCTGGGCAGGCCTTGACCCAGGCGACTAAGTCTCCCGCCGCGTTCGGACCGGTCTGGGCGATTCTGATCACCATCGTGGGAGCGGTGATCGCGCTGTTTGGATACGACCTCATCCATCGCATGGAGCGCTACCTCGTGTATCTGACCGTCGCGGTCATGCTGCTTGTTTCGATCTCCGCACTGGTGCATCTGCAGTTGCCGGCCGGAGCGTTCGATCTCAGTCACTTCTCGCCGCTGGCGTTCTTCGCCCAGCTCGGCGTTGTCGCTGGTTACCAGATCTCCTGGGCCATCTATGTGTCCGACTACTCCCGCTACTTGCCCTCGACGACTCCGACGACTCAGACTTTCCGCTGGACCTTCTGGGGCAGCGCCATCGGTGGCGCTTGGATTATGTCCATTGGTGCGTACCTTGCCGCAGCGGTGAAGGGATTCAACGCTGGCGATCCGGTCGCTGCGCTCTACACCGTGTCAAACGACCTGTTCCCGGGGTTCGGGATCATCGCCCTGATCGTATTCGCGCTCGGCCTCGTCGCTGTGCTCGTCTTGAACATGTACGGCGGATCGCTGACGCTCATCTCATCGATCGACAGCTTCAAGAAGGTCAGGGCAACACTCGGGATTCGAGTCGTGACCGTTGTTATCACCGCGGCGATTTCGGGCATCGTCGCGATCTTCGTGTTCGACAGCTTCGCGGCGTACTTCTCCGGGTTCTTGTTCCTGGTGCTGTACTTCTTCATCCCGTGGACGGCCGTCAACTTGACCGACTACTTCATCGTGCGCAAGGGCCACTACGCGATTGCGGAGATCTTCAAGCCGCGCGGCATCTACGGTCGGTGGGGCTGGCAGGGCATCACCGCTTACCTGGTCGGTTTCGTCTGCATGGCCCCCTTCTTCGAGATCTCCGGCTTCTACGAGGGGTTCCTTGCGAAGGCAATGGGCGGCGTGGACATCTCGTTGTTCATCGGCCTCCCCGTCTCGGCAGTTCTGTATTGGCTGTTGACCCGCGGCCTCGATGTGAAGTCGGAACAGGCACTCGCCGATTCACAGGCCGCAGCTCTCGAGGCACCCGACAGCGAGGTTGAGGACCTCGCCGGAAGCGTGGTCAACTAGCGCACGAAGAACATCGAGGGGCCCGGTGACGCCTGGTCACACGGCCCCCTCGATGTGCCATGCCCCGGTCGCCGCAAAGCGCGGTGTGGGGGATGTCCAGCAATTGGTCGCACCCATGGAAGCTGCGCCCACGCGTTGAGCTATGAGAGCATCAGGCCTAGCTGGGCTAAGTTCCCGACGAAACACAAACAGGGAGGCGCGATGGAGCGGTCATTATGTGCACGGAGCGCACGGTCGCAGCGCGAATCGAAAATCGGCGTGCGGTCTTGCGACGAGTCACTAGTCGAGGCTGAGGCAGAGGCAGTGCCTGAGCGAAACCCCGTCTGAGAGCGCTGAAATGTTGCGAGAGTTGGCCGAGATGGTCCGCGACGGGAGAGTGTCAAGTAGTGAACTCGTCGCCGAGTCAATAACAAGAATCGGCGCATCCAACGCGCAGCTCGGCGCGGTGGTGCTCATGGATGAGGAAAGGGCATTGCGTACCGCAGCGCAAATCGACTCGCGCCGCGAGCGTGGAGAGCGGCTCGGGGCGCTCGCTGGACTGCCGATGCTTGTCAAGGACATCGAAGACGTTGCGGGCCTGCGAACAACTCACGGCTCGCTAACTCGCCGAGAAGCCGTTCCGGCAAGTCAATCTGGGCACGTCCCAGCGCGGTTGATGGCAGCCGATGCCGTGGTAATCGGGAAGACAAACACCCCTGAGTTCTCGTTCGAGGCCTACACATCCAACCGACTGTTCGGCGACACACGCAATCCATGGTCGTCTGACTGGTCCACGGGAGGCTCTAGCGGTGGGTCGGCCGCAGCTCTGGTGGCGGGATTGGCGCCTCTCGCCACCGCGACAGACGGGGGCGGATCTATTCGTATCCCCGCAGCGCTGTGTGGGCTCGTTGGACTCAAACCGACCGTCGGCGTCGTGCCTCGGAGCCCTATTCCTGCATGGATCGACCTGTCGACGGATGGGCCGATGGGCACCAGCGTGGACGACGTGGAGTTGCTGCTCGAACTCATCTCTGGTCCGGTTCCGGGTGACCCCAACGCTGTACCACTTTGCGCACTTCGTGACGCCAATACGTTCGGGCGACCGCGTTTGCTGGCCGCGCCGCGCACCTACGACTGGGGACCACTGCCCGCTGACGTACAGGCGTGTTTCGACGCCGCGCTCGAACGACTCGAAACATGCCTCGGGCAAGTAGCCGAAAAATTATCGCCCGCGTCCCTGTTCCGTTCAGGAAACCCCGACACCGACTGGTTCATTCTCTGCGGGGTCGAGCAAGCACACCAGCTTGGGAGGGACTTCATCGAGTCCAATGCGGACGTTCTCGACCCGGTATTTCTCGGCCACATGAGATTCGGTTTGGAGCAAACCACCGAACGCTACATCGCTGCGCGACGTGCTCGATTCGTCTACACCGCAGAGCTCGACGCGTTGCTCGGCGACGATGCCATCTTGGTGACGCCGACACTCGGCGTCACCGGATTCACGCCCGATGGCATCGCGGAGGGACTCACGAAACCCGGCACCCAGCCCGATGCCCTCAACACCGTTATCCAGAACATCACTGGGCACCCTGCCATTTCGCTGCCGGCAGGACGTCACGAGAACGGGGTGCCGTTCGGCCTGCAACTAACAGGGCCTCGCTTCAGCGACCGGTGGCTGCTTGAAATTGCCCGCCGATGGGAGCATGCCAATCCATGGTCGCTGAGCGCGCCAGGTTACAAGCCATACACGCCAGAAGGCCTGGGGCTCAACGAGTGAGTGAGGTAACGGTGAAACACCTAGTCGCAGCGCGCTCAGGTCTTGCCATCCGCGTGGAGGCTGGCGCTGAGGTCGAGGTTATTGACCTCGGCGGCGGTCAAATCGTTGATACCTGGGCGTTCAACGCCTCTGATGTGCGCGAGTTCCACTCGGCCGAGCACACCCGGGTTGAGGTTGACGGACTTTTTCCGGCGATCGGCGAGCGTTTCGTCACGAATCGACGACGCCCCATCCTGCAACTGGTTGCTGACCACTCCCCCGGCATCCACGACCTGTTGATCGCAGCCTGCGATCCAACCCGATACGAACAGCTCGGTGTCGAAGGATGGCACGCCTCGTGTCAAGAAAACTTGGTGTCGCAAATGGCGGCGGCAGGTTTCAACGAGATTGCAGTGCCGCAACCAATCAATCTCTTCATGAACACACCAGCCGACGCGGCCGGAACAATACAGTGGCTGCCCACCGAAACTCTGCCCGGCGACTCCGTGACTCTGCGGGCGGCCATGGATCTCTGGTTCGTGGTGAGTGCCTGCCCGCAGGACATCACCGGGATAAACCGGACTCCGGGACCAATCGAAGTGCGGGTGCGCCCCGCACCCACCGCAGTACAGCAGAGACAGTGAACGCGGAACCATCGGAAGACCGACATGGGGCCGCCTGGACCTGCAGGCCTATCTGAGTTTCGCCAGGCGCCCGCGATGGCTGTTTTGTCAGCAGGGGGGTGACCTCGCAATTGCTGCGCGCTCTGTTCGGTGTGGACCCGGCTACCGGAGTCCTTCCCCTGAGCGAAGATGTCGACCGGCGCGCGATCCCTCAGCTCAAGCCTCGTTACACGCGCGGCAACAAAAAATGCAATAATGTCGCATTGTTGAAATATCCTGTCGATGGAGGCCGCCATGGCGACAAGCCGGATCATCGCGACGGGGATGGTTCCGTTCGTCCGTCGTTCGGAATCACCCGTCGACCTTCTCGCGGCGCGGGCCGTACGTGAGCTCTTTACATCGAGCGGACTCGACCGTGACCTCGTGCAAGAGGCGTACTTCGGTACGTCCAAGGGCGGCAGCTTAATCGGTCAGCGCGCCTTGCGATTCGCCGGACTCGCTAGCGGGATGCCGATTTACAACGTCGAGAACGCCTGTGCCTCCAGCGCGGTGGCCTTCCATCTGGCACATCGCGCCATCTCCGACGAACGGATCGAGGCGGCCCTGGTGGTGGGCGTCGACCGTCTCTCCGACCTCGGCAAGGGCGCCCTTCCGGTGCAGGAAACCGAATGGGATGGGCGGGCGGGCGTGACCAACCCTGTTGTCTACGCAATGCGTGCCACCCGCTACATGCACGACTACGGCGCGACGGTCGGGGACCTCGCTCGAGTCTCGGTCAAGAGTCGTCACTTCGCCAATCTCAACCCATACGCGCAGATGTCGGGTGAGACGACCGTCGAAGAGGTGCTCGCATCGCCTCCAATTGCCGATCCGCTGACGCTGTTCCAGTGCTCAGCCAAGAGCGACGGCGCGACCGCGGTGCTGCTGGTGTCGGAATCACTCGCCCGGAAGCTCGAACGCACCGGTCCGCGGGTGCGCGCTTCCGAGGTGCGTTCCGGCTCCTTCTCTTCTGCTGCGCGCGACATTACACATCCCGACGTCACCACCCGCGCAGCTTCAAGGGCCTACGAGGTCTCCGGGCTCGCCCCGAGCGACCTCGACGTGGTCGAGTTGCACGATGCGTTCAGCATCGCCGAGTTGTTGTACACCGAAGAGCTCGGCTTGGCCGAGCACGGTGGGGCGGTCGAACTACTGGCGCGCGGGGCCACGTCCGACCTGAGGGCCGGAGTGGGTGCGGTCGTCAATCCGGGCGGGGGGCTTCTCAGTCGCGGACATCCGATCGGCGCCACGGGACTCGCGCAACTCATCGAGATCACCACCCAGTTGAACGGCACCGCAGGTGTGCGCCAACGCGAGGATGCGAAGGCCGGACTCGCGCACGTCACCGGCGGTGGGGCATCCGGCTTTGACAATGGCGCGTGCGCCGTGACCGTGCTGACAAAGGACTGACACCTATGACCGATCTCGTCACCTGGCCGGCCGTTCTGCCTGCTGCACTCGTCGAACTTCCTCGCCACGTCGCCGCCATCCTCGACGTGAGTTCGCGACCCGTGGGGCTCGTCACGGAACTAGCCGCCGCCATTGGGCCGGCACTCGTGGTGCTGACCGGCGCCGATGCCGCGGTGCTCCCCGAGCTTGATCCGGTCATCGCGGGTCGCACGGCGGCGACCGTGCTCCTAATCGGCGACGGCTGGATCGGAACAGAAGGTCCGGATGTCGCCTCTGCGATGGTCGGCGGGGGTGCCGTGGCCCTTGCACGCTCGATCGCGGTGCGACGCCATGCCACCGGCCGAGTCAACGTCGTCTGCGTGCCGGAGCGACTCATCGGCTCCGCGGGATCCCAGCACGGGCCCCTGACGCTCGAAATCAGGAGCGTGGACGTCGCGGAGGTCGTCGCCTTTGCGCTCGGCGGTCAGTCGTCGTACATCGACGGGCAGGTGCTCTACGCCGACGGCGGGCGGCAGCTGTTCTCCTCCCTCACCGCATAAGGAGCCTCGGGTGATTGAACAGGATGTCAAGATCGCACTCGTCACCGGTGGCGGCCAGGGCATTGGTGCGTGCATCAGCGCTGAACTGGCGCGCGGCGGATATCACGTCGTAATCAATGACCTCGACGAGTCGCGCGCCGCCGCGAAGGCGGCGCAGTTGCGGGCGGGCGGCGGCCGCGCTTCGTATGCCCTCGCCGATGTGAGTGATTCGATATCGGTTGACGCCATGTTCGATCTGATCGAGGCGGAGCATGGCTGGGTCGACGTGCTCGTCAACAACGCGGGGGTGAGTGGCAACGCCAGCATTCGCAACGTGACCGACTCGTTCTGGGACCGGGTGACCTCGATCGATCTTGACGGGGTGCTGCACTGCACTCGGCGCGCGCTCGGCCCTATGCGCGAGGCGGGGGGCGGATCCGTTGTGAATATCGCCTCGCGCGCGTGGCTGGGCTGGTGGGGGCAGAGCGCATACGCGTCGGCCAAGGCCGGCGTCGTCGGAATGACCCGCGCGCTTGCGGTCGAGATGGCCTCGAAGGGCGTGCGCCTCAACGTGGTCGCCCCGGGCCTCATCGATTCTCCGATGCTTCGGGATCGCGACGAAGACGCCTTCTCGCGCCTGCTCACAAGCGTCCCCGCCGGCACACTGGGCACCCCGCAGGACGTCGCCGACGCCGTGCTCTTCCTGGCGAGCGACCGCTCACGAACGATGACCGGTCAAGTGCTGTACGTCTGCGGGGGCAAGAGCATCTACGCATATCCCGATTGGTCGTGACGGAGAACAAGATGAGCGAGTACGAACCCGCGCGCTACGCGCGCTGCCCGACGTGCCAGGAGGCCTCGTTCCCCCGTCACGAACTGTCCCCGTGCGGGCACGACGCTGAGCCGGAGTTGTTCCTCTTCGAAGGGATGGGCGACGTCTACTCCTGGACGCGCACGCACGGTAACGGGAGCCCGTCGATCATCGCGATGACCGACTTCCTGGGTGGCGAGTTGCGTATCACCGCCACCGTCATCAATCGCGACGAGATCAGGATCGGCGACCGCCTTGTCGTGCTGTCGCGCGACGACGGGTCGTTCGTGCTCTCGGCCGGCGGGGCCGACGCATCCTGATCCCGACGTGCGACGCGGCTTAGGCGCTGACCATCCCGTGCGAGGCCCAGAAGCGCGCGGCGGCGGCATGGAGCGGAACAGCGAGGGGCGCGTCGATAGCGTCGACCACCATCCGCTCTAACGGCAGCGAACTGCCTCCCTGCCAGGCGATGTTCTCTCGTTCTGCGAGGAGTGCGGCACAGAAACCCTCGACGAGTTCGTCTGGCGCATCGGCGCGCGT
>JAYTXO010000121.1:0-2119 GCA_043742905.1 Microbacteriaceae bacterium
CATCACGCGGTATCTGGCGCGGCATCCGCATCGCTACGACCAGGTATTCGCCTCGCGCGATTGGCATGATGCCGACAACGACAACGGTGGTCATTTCGCGACGACGAACGCCCCGGACTTCGTCACCACCTGGCCGGTGCACTGCGTGGCAGGCACGATCGGTGCCGACTATCATGCGGCGCTCAACACCTCGGCGGTGACGGTCGGCGTGCGTAAGGGCCAGGGCCGCCCGGCGTACTCGATCTTCGAGGGTGTGACGGATGAGGGCGAGCCGCTGACGCAGAGACTCGACGATCTGGGCGTCGAAGAGATTGATGTCGTCGGCATCGCCACGGACTATTGCGTGCTGGCGTCCGCCCTCGACGCGGTGGCGACCGGGCGGATGGTGCGGGTTCTCGACGATCTCGTCGCGGGGGTCGCACCGGTGTCGAGTGCTCTTGCACTCGAGCAGCTGGCTGCCGCGGGAGTGCGGGTCGAAAGGTCCAGCTAAAACTAGACTGGATCGCATGAGTGCACTCTCTGAATCCGAACTTCTTTCCCGCGTGCCCGACCGACTCTTCATCGGAGGGGAGTGGGTGGAATCCACGTCCGGCCGGGCGATAGAGGTGGTGGATCCCTCGACCGGGTTGGTGATCAAGACCATCGCTGACGCGTCCGTCGCAGACGGCGCACTGGCGATGGATGCCGCCGCCGCGGCCCAGGACTCGTGGGGGTCCACCGCTCCGCGGGTGCGCGGCGAAATCCTGCGCGGTGCATTCGACCTGCTGCAGGAGCGGGCCGACGAGTTCGCCATGCTGATGACTCTCGAGATGGGTAAACCTCTCGCGGAGGCACGCGGCGAAGTCACGTACGGCGGTGAGTTTCTGCGCTGGTTCAGCGAAGAGGCTGTGCGCATCGGGGGTCACTACGGCGTAAATCCGGAAGGTACCGGGCGCATGTTCGTCACGCGCTTCCCGGTGGGGCCGTGCTTCCTCATCACTCCGTGGAACTTTCCGCTCGCGATGGCGACGCGCAAGATCGCCCCAGCGTTAGCCGCGGGCTGCACTGCGGTGGTGAAGCCGGCCGAGCTCACCCCACTCACCACCCTCTACTTCGCGCAACTCCTCGAAGAGGCTGGCTTGCCAAAGGGCGTGCTCAACGTCATCACCACCTCGACCTCCGGTGACGTCTCCGGGCCGATTATTGCGGACCCCAGGCTGCGCAAACTGAGCTTCACCGGGTCAACTCCCGTCGGAGTGCGCTTGCTCAAGCAGGCCGCTGACAACGTGTTGCGCACCTCCATGGAGCTTGGCGGAAATGCGCCGTTCCTGGTATTCGAGGATGCCGATCTTGATGCCGCGGTAGACGGCGCGATGATCGCCAAGTTCCGCAACATCGGTCAGGCCTGCACGGCGGCAAACCGATTCATCGTGCACGAGGCGATCGCTGAAGATTTTGCCGCACGCGTGACCGCGCGTGTCAATGCACTGACAATCGGTCGAGGTACCGAAGAGGGTGTCGCGATCGGCCCGCTCATCAATGCCGCTGCGGTCGCCAAAGCCGACGACCTGGTGAAAGACGCGGTCTCCCGCGGTGCGACAGTGCTTACCGGCGGGTCTCCCGTTGACCGCGATGGCACCTTCTACGCGCCGACCGTGATCACCGGCGTGACGCCAGGCAGCGACATCCTGCGTGAAGAGATCTTCGGTCAGGTGCTGTCGATCACGACCTTCACCGACGAGGCGGATGCCGTGGCTAAGGCCAACGATACCCAGTACGGCTTGGTCAGCTACGCCTTTACGCGTGACCTGGCCCGCGGGCTGCGACTGATCGACAGCATCCAGACCGGCATGATGGGCCTCAACGTGGGAGTCGTCTCGAATGCGGCGGCGCCTTTCGGCGGGGTCAAGCAGTCCGGGCTCGGTCGCGAGGGCGGCGACGTCGGCATCGACGAATACCTCGAGACGAAATATGTGCTGGCACCCAACACCGTCGCGTGACCGTCGTCGAGATCGCGGATCTGTCTGACCCCCGGCTCGCGGACTACTCGCACCAGACGGATGTCGCGCTCAAGAAGGCCCGCGGCACCGAGCATGGCCTCTATATCGCCGAGTCGGCGCTGGTGCTGCAGCGTGCGCTC
>JAYTXO010000122.1:0-11363 GCA_043742905.1 Microbacteriaceae bacterium
GCGCTCAGCTACCTAGACATGGGCGCCATCATCACGGCGGCTCTCGCCACCGGCGCACAGGCGATCCATCCCGGTTACGGCTTCCTCGCCGAGAACGCGGAGTTCGCGGAACTGTGTGCTCAGACAGGCATCGTGTTCCTCGGTCCGCCGCCGCGAGCGATCAGAACCATGGGCGACAAGATCAGCGCACGGCACGCCGTCGAGGAGCGCGGGGTGCCCACGGTACCCGGCGCTGCGCAAGCGGGCATGAGTAACGCGCAGCTCATCGGGGCTGCTGATGGCGTCGGGTACCCGTTGCTCATCAAGCCCTCTGCCGGCGGCGGGGGCAAGGGGATGCACGTCGTGAGGGCGGCATCCGAGCTCGCGGAGTCCCTGGCCTTGGCGCGGCGGGAAGCCGCCGCGTCGTTCGGAGACGACACCCTCTTTCTCGAACGCTATGTGACCTCGCCGCGGCACATCGAAATCCAAGTGCTCGCCGACGCCCACGGCAACGTCGTGCATCTCGGGGAGCGGGACTGCACGCTTCAGCGCCGGCACCAGAAGGTGATCGAAGAAGCCCCGTCGCCGATCATCAACACCGCCACTCGCGCGCGACTCGGCGCCGCGGCGTGCGAGACTGCCCGCTCGGTCGGCTACACAGGGGCGGGAACCGTCGAGTTCATTGTGGCGGCGGCCCAGCCCGATGAGTTCTTCTTCATGGAGATGAATACTCGGCTACAGGTCGAACATCCGGTAACGGAGTTGGTGACCGGCCTCGACTTGGTCGAGCAGCAACTGCGCATCGCCGCAGGCGAGCCTCTGTCATTCACACAGGACGATGTCGTGTTCACCGGCCACGCCATCGAAGCGCGCGTCTACGCCGAGAACCCAAGCACCGGCTTTCTTCCTACTGGTGGCACGGTGGTGCTGGTTGTCGAGCCGAGCGACGAGGGAGTTCGCGTCGATTCCGCCCTTCAGAAGGGCGTAGTCGTCTCGCCCAACTACGATCCGATGCTCGCCAAAGTGATCGCGTTCGGCGCTGACCGACCGACTGCGCTGGGCCGGCTCCGGGCCGCTCTGAACAGCACCGTCGTTCTGGGTGTCGCCACGAACATCGAGTTCCTCTCGTTGCTTCTCGCCTCACCGGAGGTAGTGGAGGGCGCGTTCGACACGGAGTACATCGGCCGTGCCATCGGCGACCTGACCTTCGCGAAGCCCGAAGCGCCGGTTCTCGCCACTGCTGCGCTGATCGCATTTGAGCGCGACCGTGCCACCGCCTCCGCCAAACCCCCGTGGGGCCCGCCCTCCGGTTGGCGCCTCGGGCCCGCGGCACCATCGGTTTTCCGTCTCGAGGTCGACGGGTACGAGGGCGAGCACGAGGTGGTGATCACGGGCACGGCGGATGCAGCGGCCGTCGTCGTTGACGGCGCCGAGCCGATCGCTGCCTCGGTGATTCCCGCCGGGGAGCACGCGGTCGCGGTCACACTCGATGGAATCCGCCGAACGGTGCCGCGAGTTACGACGGACGAGGTCCTCGAGTTCGCCGACGGGCCGAGATCGTGGCGCGTGACCGAACTACGCCGGTCGGACGCCAGGAGCCATGTTCACGGCGACGCCGATCCGGAGCTGACGTCGCCAATGCCCGGAACAGTTGTCGTCGTCTCGGTACCGACAGGAAGCACGGTCGCGGTGGGCGATGCCATCCTCGTGGTGGAGGCGATGAAAATGGAACACGTGTTGCGGGCTCAGGTCGCGGGAACAGTCGCCGTGGCGGTCGCGGTCGGTGAGAGCGTCGCGCGCGGACAAGTGCTTGCCACTGTGAAAACGCCGGCCGAAGACGAATGACGATCGAGGAGAATCAATGACCGAACATATCGTGCAGCGTGGGCTCTACTTCGAGGAGCTCGAGCTCGACACCGTTTACCACCACAGCCCGCATCGGACCATCACCGAGGCGGACAACGTGCTGTTCACGACCCTGACCATGAACACCCAGTCCCTGCACCTCGACGAGGCCTGGGCCGAGACGACCGAGTTCGGCGGGCGCCTCGTGAACAGCATGCTGACACTCGCCACACTGGTCGGGCTGTCGGTCGCACAGCTGACGCAGGGCACGATCGTCGCGAATCTCGGGTTCGACGAGGTGACCTTCCCGGCTCCCGTGCGGCACGGAGACACGCTTTCGGCGGAGACGGTCATCCTGCACAAGCGGCTTTCCGCGAGCCGTCCCGGTCAAGGCGTTGTCACCTTCGAACACCTCGCGCGCAACCAGCGCGGCGAAGTCGTGGCGAAGGCAGTGCGTAAGACCCTGATGCATTGCCTCCGCACGGATGCAAGCTAAAGCCATGCACGGTCCTGCGCTCCTGTTCTGTCCGGCGGATCGTCCTGATCGTTTCGCCAAGGCAGCGGCCGCCGCGGACAGCGTGATTCTCGATCTCGAGGATGCGGTCGCCCCCGAATCGAAGGCGGGAGCTCGTGCGGCCCTCCAGGCGACACTTCTTGACCCCGCGCGCACGATCGTCCGCGTCAACCCGGTCGCGACATCCGAGTTCGCACTCGACCTCACCGCACTGCACCGCACGCCGTATCGGACCATCATGCTGGCCAAGACGGAGAGTCCCGACGATGTCCGTGCACTGCACGGGTTCCAGGTACTCGCCCTGTGCGAAACCGCGCGCGGTGTCGAGATGGCAGGGCGGATCGCGGAGACCGACGGAGTCGTTGCTCTGATGTGGGGCGCCGAGGACCTGGTAGCGAGCATCGGGGGCAGATCCAGCCGCAGCCCTCTAGGCGGCTATCGAGATATCGCGCGCTACGCGCGGGAAAGGGTGCTGATCGCGGCCGCCGCCGCAGGACGTTCCGCGATCGACTCCGTGCATCTTGATATCGCCGACCTCAGCGGGTTACGGGGCGAGGTCGAGGATGCCGCGGCCATCGGGTTCGACGCGACCGCGTGCATCCACCCCACCCAGGTGGCCGTGATCCGGGCCGGCTACGCGCCAGACGCAATCCAGATCGACTGGGCACGCCGTGTGCTCGAGGCGGCCGCATCCCGGCCGGGAGTCTTCCGCTTCGAAGGACGCATGGTCGACGAGCCAGTACTGCGACAGGCGCGGACCACCCTCCTCGCGGCACGCCAGCACAACACCACAAGAGCAGGATCATGACCGTCGCCCCCTGTGCACCGATCCGTGCGGGATGACCCGACACTCGTTCGGTACCGCCGGGTCGACCACCCCTGGCTATGTCTTGTGGGCGATCGTTGGGACGATCATCCTGGCGGTCGCCCGCATCTGGATCGGCACGCGTACTTTCCGCCGCCAGAACGCCTGATCGGTGCGCGGCGATGCGTTCCCTGGGGTGAGAGCGCGGCACGATCCTCAGGGCGTGACGTCAAGACGGACGAGGCCGTCAAGAATGAGGTCGAGTACGAGTTCGAAGCTGCTCGCGGAATCCCCGGTTAAGTGTTGATGAACGTGGGCAACCAGATACGGGTGGGTTTCCGACGATATCCCGGCCAAGAAGACTTCAGCATTTGTCGGGGCGTCCCTGCCCGCGAGCACCATGGTGGCTTCCTGCAGCGTGTAACCGATCACGTGGTTGGTGACAGCGTGGAAACCGTGGTGAGCGAGCTCTGGAGAGAGGCCGCTCTCGTTGAGCAGGCGCAGCAAGGTTTCCATTTGGACTGTGCGCGCAAGCCCGGGCAGATGTTGCTGCCAGATTTCGGTGACCCACGGATGCTTCAGGAGTGCAGCGTGTGTGGAGATGGTGATCGAACGCACTGCGTCTAGCGGCCGCACTCCCTGCGGTGGACCGATAATGGTAGAGGCAACGGCGTCGATCATGAGCGATAGCAGCTCCTGCTTGTTCGCGATGTGGTTGTAAAGCGCCATCACCTCGAAGCCGAGCGAACGTGCGAGACCTCGCATACTGAGCCCCGAAACTCCGCGTTCATCCGCAATGTGTACCGCCTGTGCGACGATCCGCTCCGTGGTGAGGGGCACCCGGCGTGCGGAGGATGCTTCGATTCCCATGTTGTCCCTCCGCCTCTCTCCGGGCCCGTTGACTGCGTACAGCGTACGTGTTACCGTTTCGATCAGATCATTTTACGTACAGTGTACATATCACGATACCTGGAGCCACAATGACAGTTTCCAACGACGCAACCCCGAGCCGAGGGTCGGGCAAGGGAGCCCGGTCCGGCTCAATCCCCACGACGATGTTGGCGGTCACCGCGCGTCGATACGGAGGATCGGATGCGCTGGCGATCGAGTCGGTTCCGACCCCGGAGCCCGCGCCCGGGAGGCTCCTGGTGAGCGTGAGGGCCTCATCGGCCAACGCGTTCGATTGGCACATGCTCAGCGGCACACCATACTTCCTGAGATTGTTTGCGGGGCTTCTCAAACCGAAACGTCTAATTCAGGGTGCAGATGTGGCCGGCATTGTCGAGGCCATCGGAAGGGATGCGATGGGCTTCCAGGTCGGCGATGCAATCTTCGGATCCGGCAGAGGAAGCTTCGCGGACTACGCAACAGTGAACCCTGCCTATGTCGCCGCTATCCCACCGGGAATCGAGTTTGGCACCGCTGCCGCGACACCGATGGCCGGGCTTACGGCACTGCAAGCCCTGAGGACGCACGGTGCAGTGAAAGCCGGCGATCGCGTTCTGATCAACGGCGCTGCCGGAGGGGTCGGAACGTTCGCGGTGCAGCTCGCGAGAGTACTCGGTGCAACTGAGATCACCGCGGTGTGCAGCACGAGCAACGTCAAACAGGCGCGCGCACTCGGTGCGCATCGCGTCGTTGACTATCTGGCGCAGGATTTTGTCGCCGCGGGCAACAGCTACGACGTAGTGATCGATCTCGTGGGCAATCGAACCGCCGCCGAGATCCGCAGCATCCTGGCTCCTGGCGCACGATATGTGAGCGTCAGCGGGCCCATGACCAATCGTTGGCTTGGACCGGTGTTGTACCAGTTCAGAATCAAGCGTGCGGTGCGGCAAACCGGTGCAACTTTTCACGGGTTCACTGCCGTCACCACTGCCGACGACCTCACCTTCCTCGCCGGCCTTCTCGCCTCCCGGCAACTCGTTCCGGCTATTGATCGAGTACTCGGTCTTGGCGGGGTCGCTGAGGCGATTGACCAGATTGCGACCGGGCACGGAGCGGGCAAAATCGTCATCGTGCCGGGGCACCACCCAGCCGCCCGCGCCTAAGACTCAGAGGCACCTGCGCCGCAGAGGGGAAAGGGCGCGGGTTGCCGCCGAAAGAGCTGCGACTGAATCGCCTGCTCACCGGGTGTGCGAAGCAGTTAGCGGAAGAAGGACAGTCCTAATGAGCACTGGTGTCCACGTCGACAATCCGACGTTCGGCGGCCGGGCATCACACCACTCCCGAGGACGTGACCGGCCCGACAGGGACGACGTAGTGTCATCGTGTGAGAATTACTGTGACCGGTGCAGCCGGACAAATTGGCTACGCGCTGTTGTTCCGCATCGCATCAGGCGCGATGCTGGGGCCCGATGTGCCGGTCGAGTTGCGATTGCTCGAAGTGCCGAACGCGATGCGCGCTGCTGAGGGGATCGCCATGGAACTGGACGACTGCGCCTTCCCCCAGCTCACGTCCGTCGATATCTCGGATGACGCGACGCGCGCATTCGACGGAGCCAACGTTGCGCTGCTGGTCGGGTCCCGCCCCCGCACGGCGGGGATGGAGCGAGGTGACCTGCTGGCGGCGAATGGCGGTATCTTCGGCCCGCAGGGTCGTGCAATCAATGACTCGGCCGCGGCCGATATCCGCGTGCTCGTGGTGGGCAACCCTGCCAACACCAACGCCATGATCGCGGCAATGCACGCGCCGGATCTGCCTTCCGCCCGGTTCAACGCGATGACCCGCCTAGACCACAACCGGGCTCTCTCGCAGCTTGCCGGGCACATCGGAGTACCCGCATCCTCGGTCTCACGGATGACGATCTGGGGCAACCATTCGGCCACGCAATATCCGGATCTGAGCCAGGTGTGGGTGGCTGGCGCCTCGGTGGTGGTGGATCAGGGATGGGTCGAGGGCAACTTCATTCCCGCCGTCGCCGGTCGCGGGGCGGCAGTTATCGACGCGCGCGGGTCCTCATCGGCGGCATCCGCAGCCAACGCAGCCCTCGAGCACATGAGCGACTGGATGCGAGGCACCGCGGCCGATAACTGGACCTCGGCCGGCATCGTCTCCGTGGGCTCATACGGCGTTCCTGCTGGGCTGGTGTTCTCGTTTCCCGTCACCTCGTCGGGTGAGGATTGGGAGGTCGTTCCCGATCTGCCTATCGACGCATTCTCCCGTTCGCGGATTGATGCCTCAGTCACGGAGCTACTCGATGAGCGTGAGGCCGTCGCAGCGCTCGGGCTCCTTCCGGGCCACGCCTAACAACACGAGGCAACCGCGGTTGGTCTGTTCGAGCCCAGGCGGAGCGAGTTGGGTCATCTTGTCGGGCGACAGGCTCCGAGCCACGATCAGAGATTCGGTTCGTGGTGAGGTCGTGTGTCAACGTCCGCCGGTGATCTTGCGGCTGCGTTGCTGGACGCCTGCAGTCCCGTAGGGGTAGTCATCGACGCGAGGCGCGCTCGCGTCTGTGAGTTGCTGCAGTTCGTCGAACGTAAGGCCCAGATCGGCGGCGCCCATGTTGTCTGTGAGCTGCGCCACGGTGCGCGCACCCAGGATGACCGACGTGACGGCCGGTTGGGCCCCCAGCCAAGCCAAGGAGACCTGCGAGGTCGAAACTCCATGAGCACCCGCGATTTCATGAAGGGCGTCGAGCACTCGCCAGGTACGTTCGTCGGCGTTGCGTGCACTCCACGCCTCCATGCCACGCTCCGGGTTCTCCCCCAGGCGTGTGGAACCGGTCGGGCTGACGTCGCGCTGGTACTTAGCGCTGAGCCAGCCGCCGGCGAGCGGTGACCATGGCAAAAGTCCGATTCCAGCATCCAGTGCTGCGGGCACGACCTCGTGCTCGACGTCGCGCACGAGCAGGTTGTACTGAGGTTGAAGCGTGACCGGCGCCGCCCATCCGTGGGCCGATGCCACGTGCACAGCCTTTGTGAGCTGCCACCCAAGGAAGTTGGAAAATCCGTAGTAAGAGATCTTGCCCGCTGCGACAGCATCGTCAAGAAAGCGCAGCGTCTCATCAATCGGGGTAAGCGCGTCCCACGCGTGCACCTGGTAGAGATCAATGTGATCGACAGCAAGGCGCTTCAAAGAGGCATCAAGCGCGGTGCGGAGGTGTCGGCGCGAGAGTCCGACATCGTTCGGACCCTGCCCCATTGGGAAGCGCCCCTTGGTCGCAACTACTATCTGCGCCGCCTCCGTCGGGTGCTTGGTCAGCCAGCGTCCGACGATCTGCTCAGACGTTCCCGAGCTATAAACATCGGCGGTGTCGAAGAAAGTACCGCCGCCCTCGACGAACATTGTCATGATCTCGCCGGAGGTGAACTCATCCGATTCGGCCCCGAAGGTCATTGTGCCCAGAGCCTGTGCCGAGACGACAGCGCCGCTGCGTCCAAGATTGCGATATTCCAAGGTCTTGCTCCGTTAAATCAGGTCGCCAACTGTGAGCTCAAAATTACTACTGGAGATTCAACGAACCCTTGCTCGCGGTGGTCGATGGGCGCGACGACCGCATCATGGCGGTTGTTCTCACAAGATCGATCACGTCGAGGAAATCGTGCCCCTAACGGCCCTGGTTGATCTGCTGCGCTGAATCACAGCGTCCAGCGTCCCACCGGGTCGGAAGGGGCGACCAGCCGTCAAGCCGCGTGCACACCCACCGGGATCGATGTCCAGTACGAACCGTCCGGATAGGAGAATTCGGCGAGGGTCGACTCGTACATCTGCGCGCTGTATCCGGGAGCCATCGGCAGGACGTATCCACCGTTCTGGACGATACACGGGTCGACGAAGTGCTCGTGCAAGTGATCCACGTACTCGGTAACCCGGTTCTCCAGGGTGCCGGAGATCGCGACGAAGTCGAAGATCGAGAGGTGCTGTACGAGCTCGCACAGGCCAACGCCCCCGGCGTGCGGACAGACAGGAATGCCGAACTTCTTGGCCATCAGGTACACCGAGAGGATCTCGTTGATGCTTGCCAGCCGTGCCGCGTCGAGCTGGCAGAAGTCGATCGCCTCTGCCTGGAACATCTGCTTGAAGAGCACGCGGTTCATGCCGTGCTCACCCGTGGCGACACCGATGGGGTGAACTCCCCGCCGCACCGCCGCGTGGCCGAGCACGTCATCGGGGCTCGTCGGCTCCTCGATCCACATCGGCTTGAACTCGGCAAGGGCATTCACCCAGTCGATCGCCTGGGGAACATCCCACACCTGATTGGCGTCGATCATCAGACTGGCATCCCAGCCGATCACTTCGCGGGCGATGCGACAGCGCCGGATGTCGTCATCGAGGTCGGCGCCGACCTTCAGTTTGATATGTCGATACCCGCTGTCGACGGCCTCCTGGCAGAGGCGTCTCAGCTTCTCGTCCGAGTACCCGAGCCATCCAGCACTGGTCGTGTAGCACGGGTAGCCACTCGCCGCAAGCTGCTCGATCCGCTCACTTCGGCCACCCTCCATCTCGGTGAGGATCGCCAGCGCCTCATCCCGAGTCAGCGCATCGGAGAGATATTGGAGGTCTGCGACGTCCACCAGTTCCTCCGGGCTCATGTCGGTCAGGAGTCGCCAGAGTGGTTTGCCTTCCCGGCGGGCCGCCAGGTCCCACACCGCATTCATCACGGCCGCCATGGCCAGGTGTTCAACACCCTTCTCCGGTCCGAGCCAGCGCAACTGAGAGTCCGACTTGAGGTCGCGATACAGGCCGCCGAGGTCACCAACTATCTCGTCGATGTCTCGGCCAAGCAACGGCAGGGCCCGCTGCTGCGCGGCAAGGACACAGATGTCGTTGCCTCGTCCGATGGTGAAGGTGAACCCGTATCCGGCGAGCCCCGGCTCGTCGGTGCCGAGCACGACGTAGGCGGCTGAGTAGTCGCCATCCTTGTTCATCGCGTCGGAGCCGGCGGCCGTGAGCGAGGTGGGGAATCGTACGTCTATTACTTCGATCGACGTGATGGTGCCCATCGTTGTCCTCTCTGGAAGATCTGAGTGCCATGACCTGGTGATTTCAGTCCGGGCAGTCCTTCTGCTCGGTGCTCAACTTCGACGATCTCTACGCCTGGAGAGAATACATCAGATGATTAGTGCAATCGAAGTCGCCAGCGTGCGGACCGTATTCGATTTGTGCGTGATTTCGGTCTGGTCATCCGATGTCTGACTATCGACCGGCGATACCGGTCAGCCCGATTCCGCGGATCAGGTGGCGCTGCAAGATGACCGCGAGGATGGCCGTCGGGATCATGGCGATTGTGGACGCCGCCATGACCAGCTGCCACTGTTGACCGTTCTGTCCCAAGTACCCGTTCAGACCCAGTGGCACGGTCGTCGTTGCCTGGCTGTAGCTGATGATCAACGGCCACAGGAAGCTGTTGAAGTACCCGATGAAAGTGAACACAGTCAGCACGGCGATGGTCGGTTGCACAATTGGCGTCATGATCGTGGTCAGGATCTTGAAGTGGCCGGCGCCGTCGATCTTGGCTGCGTCCTCCAACTCGCGCGGGATCTGCAAGAACGACTGTCGGAGCATGAACGCCCCGACGGCAGTGAAGGCCCAGGGGATGATCAGCGCCTGTAACGTGTCCACCCAGCCGAACTGCTGCATGATCAAATACATCGGAATCACGATGACCTCTTGCGGAACCATCAACGTCGCGACGAAGGCGAAGAACAGTCCGTCGCGACCCCGGAAGCGCAGTCGAGAGAACGCGTAGGCCGACAGAAGCGAAGTAAGGACGACGATCAAGGTCCCCGTCGCCGCCACAAAGAGGCTATTGAGCATGTACTGCCCGAGGGGCAGGTATGTGAATACTTCGACATAGTTCGACCACTTGAGCTCACTGCCAATGAGACGCGGTGGATTCGCGAACACCTCGGCGCCAGGCTTGAGCGACGTGAAAAGGCTCCAGATGATCGGGATGGAGAAGAACAACACGAACAGCGTCAGGAAGAACTGGGAAATGCGGGCGCGACGTCGCGAGCGCTTCTTGTCCTTGCTGAATGAACCAGACTTCTGCTTGACGACCAGGGGGTGGGCCAGCCCCTCCGTCTTGACTACCGTGCTACTCATAGTGGACCACCTTCTTTTGGAGGCCGAAGACTATGCCGCTCACCGCGAGGATCGCGACGAACAGGACCACGCCGATGGCCGATGCGTAGCCGAGATTGTGGTACTGGAATCCCTGTTGATACAGCCACATGACCATGGTGGTCGTGCTGAAGGCGGGACCGCCCGCAGTGAGCACCCACGCCTGCGCGAAAACTTGGAATGACGTGATGATCGTCATCGTCGCGCCGAAGAAGATGGCTGGCGAGATCATCGGCAGTTTGATGGAGAGGAACTGTCTCACCGACCCGGCACCGTCGATGGATGCCGCCTCCGTCAGGTTCTCCGGAACCGCCTCGAGGGCACTGGCGAAGACCATCAGGTTGTATCCGAAGCCCTGCCAGAGCGACATGATGACGACGGAGGCGAGGGCGGTGTTGGCGTCCCCCAGGAAGTTCGGCGCATGTGTTCCGAAGAGGCTCACCCATGTGCTGTCGATCAGTCCGTTCGGCACGAGCATGATCCGCCAGATCGCCGCGTTGGCGATCATCGGGGTGACAACAGGAATGAAGAGCAACAAGCGATAGATATTGCGGCCTCTGATGTGCGGTGAGATCCACACGGCGATCAAAAGCGACATGACGACGTTGAGAGGCACGTAGGTGCACACGAAGATCAGCGTGTTGAGCATCGCCCGTTGGAAAATCGTGTCCTTCGTAAACAACTGGGTGAAGTTGTCAAAACCCGCCCAGGTGGCGGTTCCAGCCGTCGGCCACACGGTGAAGGCGACGAGGATGGCCCCAGCTATCGGCAACAGGATGAAGAGGACAAAACCGCCGAGCGACGGAGCCAGAAAGAACATCGCAGCAAACGAGTCGCGCTGCCGGAACGGCTTTCTCTTTCGCGGCTCAGTCGTGCGTCGCGGGGAATCCTCTCGCGATGGCGGCACATCCTTGAATAGTGCCCGAGGGTTTTCCAGCGCGATGCCTGCGCTGTCCTCGCGACTCGCGATTGCCATTCTGTCTCCTTTGACGGTGTCTCGTGACCCTCTGGCCGAGCCTCATGAACGAACGACACGGGATGGTCGACAGGCTCTGCCGACCATCCCGTTTTCGTGACTACTTCTTGCTTGGGGACTGGCTCTCTACATTCTTAAGGAACTCGGCCACCGGAGTGTCGCCGTTGATCACGGGAAT